>CAZHPJ010000038.1:9053-11813 GCA_964534585.1 uncultured Sandaracinaceae bacterium
TGACCAAGCCGTTTGCCCGGGCTTGCTCGACGACTTCATCGAGGAACGCTTTGACGCCGGCATACTGATCGAAGAACGCATCGATGTAGCGCTTGGCTTCGCCTTGCTCGATCTTGAGGTTGCGAGCGAGGGCGAACTCGGTTTGGCCGTAGATGACCGCGAAGTTCACGGTTTTGGCCCGGTCACGCATGCTCTTGGTGACCTCCTCGGGCCGGACATCGAAGAGTGCACAGGCGGTCTGAACGTGGACGTCGTCTCCGCGGGAGAAGGCATCGACCAGAGCCGGGTCCCGGCTGAGGTGCGCAAGCACCCGGAGCTCGATTTGGGAGTAATCGGCGGCGAGCATCGACCAGCCCTCCTCTGGCACGAAGGCGTCGCGCACCCGCCGGCCCATCTCGGTCCGGATCGGGATGTTCTGGAGGTTCGGGTCGCTCGAAGAGAGGCGTCCGGTGGCGGCGACGAGCTGGTTGTAGCGGGTATGGATGCGTCCGGTGTCCGGATTCACCTCCCGCGGTAAAGCGTCTAAATACGTATTCTTGAGCTTGGAAACCGAGCGGTATTCGAGGATCGCTCGAGGCAGATCATGCTTCAGCGCGAGCTCCTCCAAGACTCCGTGGTCGGTCGAGCGGCCCGTCTTGGTCTTCTTGACCTTCTTCGTCTCGAGCTTGAGCTCGTCGAACAGGATGGCTTCGAGCTGCCTCGGCGAGGACACGTTGAACTCGTGGCCAGCGAGCTCGGTGCACAGGGCGCGGAGTCTCTCGAGCTCCGCGCCTGCCTCCTCCGATAGCTTTTCCAGGGGTCCGGTCTCCACTCGGATCCCGTTGAGCTCCATCGTCGCCAACACCCGCGCGAGCGGCAGCTCGACCTCGTAGAACAGGCGCTCGAACTCCCCCTCGTGCATGCGCGGGGTGAGAAGCTCGCTCAACCGAAACGCGAAATCCGCTCGCTCGTTTGCGTACCGGGCGACTGCGCTCACTTCGATCTCGTCCCAGGTCAGCGCTTTCTTGCCCTTGCCTCGAACGGCCTCTTCTTCGCTGAGGTTGGCGTCCAGCTCCTGGCGCGCCACGTCTTCCAGGCGATGGGCACGCCGTGACGGGTCGAGCAGGTAGCTCGCTAGGGAGGGGTCGAAGCGAACGCCTCGAAGCGTCACGCCGCGGCGCGCCCAAAACACCGTTTCACGTTTGGCAAGCGTGAGCTTCGGGATGAGCGAGTTTTCGAGCAGGGGGGTCAGAACCGCCTCAGCGTCCTCCCAGCTCAAATGATCGGGCGCGCCAATGTAGCGATGGCCAAGCGGGATGTACGCGCTCACGCCTTCCGCCCAGCCCACCGCAACACCGACGAGCTCCGCGCGAATTGGATCCTCGATGTCCATCACGGAATACAGTGCGAAGCTGCCAGCGTCGCGGATGGCGCTGATGATTCTCCCGAGGCCCTCGGCGCTGGTGACCGTGTCGTAATGCGCCTCGCGTGGGGGAGCCGACTCGCCTTCGGGAGCCGGGCCGAGTTGAGCGAGGAGGCGCGTGAGCTCGAGCTCGCTGAAAATCGCTCGAAGCGCGGCAGTGTTCCCTCCACTGAAAGTGCGAGTCACCAGCTCCTCATCGATCGGCACGTCGTCGCGAAGGGTCACGAGCTCGCGGGAGGTCAACGCGTCCTCGCGGTGCACCGTGAGCTTTTCCTTCAGCGCTTTGCGCTTGATGCTGTCGAGGTTCTCGTAGATGCCATCGAAGCTTCCGTAGTCCTCGAGGAGCTTGGCTGCCGTCTTCTGCCCCACCGAGGGCACGCCCGGCACGTTGTCGGAGCTGTCGCCCATCAGCGCGAGCAGGTCGCGTACCTGATTCGGCTCGACGCCGAGCTTCTCACGGGTCTCCTCGGCGCCGAATACCTTGTTTCGCATCGTGTCGTACATGACGACGTCAGGGCCGACGAGCTGGAGCAGGTCCTTGTCGGCGCTGACGATCACGACTCGGAGCCCCTTTTTGCGGGCCTGCGCCACCAGTGTCGCGATGATGTCATCCGCCTCCAAGCCGGCCGCCTCGATCGGTGACATGCCCCAGGCCTTGACGATCTCGCGGACCCGCATCATTTGCTGTTGCAGATCGGGCGGCGCTGGCGGACGGTTCGCTTTGTATGCTTCGTATAGGTCCTTGCGAAAGGACCTTTCCTTGGAGTCCATGGCGACGATGACCGCCTGGGGCTCGTGCTCGCGCAACAGCTTGAGCAGCATGCTGCAGACACCGGCAATGGCGTGGGTTGGCTCGCCTTTGCTGTTCGAGAGCGGCGGAAGCGCATGATAGGCACGGAACACGTAGGAGCTGATGTCGATCACGTAGATCGTCTCCGAATCCCCTTTGTCCGGCAGCTTCTCCCCCATGCGCGGGCACCATCCAATGCCCTAAACGACCGGTCAAGGTGCGAAGCAGGTTGCGTAGCGGCTTCGGCGCATGCTACGCGCACGAGCCGCAGCCACCGGAACACCATCCCGTATGTTTGAGACGCTCACAAAGGGGTTTCGCAACGCCCGCAATCGCCTCGCCGGAGTCGCCGAGCTCACCGAAGACAATATCGACCAGGCGCTCCGCGACGTGCGCCTGTCGTTGCTCGAAGCCGACGTGGAATTCGGCGTCACCAAGGCGTTCCTCGCCCGGGTAAAGGAAAAAGCGATCGGCCAGGTCGTCGACACGGCGGCCGAGTCGAAGAAGCGCAAAGCGAAAATAGGGCCCGCCGAGCGGTTCGTGAAGATCTGCCAGGACGAGCTCGAGT
>CAZHPJ010000039.1:0-11732 GCA_964534585.1 uncultured Sandaracinaceae bacterium
GAAAGCAAGTCGTGCCCGTGCCACCTGCGCAGGCAATGAAGAAAACCAGGCAAGGCAAGGCAAGCCAGACCGAATGGGAAGTGATATTTCGCATGAGCGCGGCGAGCATAGCTCAGAGCCCCGAAGGGGGCCACGCTTCCGGCTCGATCGACAGCCGCCCCCCGCTACACTCTCGCCCCATGTCGAAGCCGGAGAATCACGCCGAAGAGCCGCGCGCAGGCCGATGCGCGATCGTTGGGCGCCCCAACGTCGGGAAGTCCACGTTGCTCAACGCGCTCCTCGGCCAGAAGCTGGTGATCGCGACACCGAGGCCGGGCACGACGCGGTCCTGCGTGTTGGGGGTGTACGCATCCGACGATCCGCCCACGCAAATAGCCTTCTTGGACACGCCCGGACTCGAGCGTCCCAAGGGCGCGCTGGGCCGCGTGTTGATCGACAGTGCCAGGCAGGGCCTGGTTGACAGCGACACGATCGTGTTCGTGACCGAGGCGCCAAAGGCCAGCGCGCCGCTGCGGGTCGACGAAAAGGACGAAACGGCCTTGCGAGCCTTGGAGACCTCGAACGTCCCGGTGATCCTCGCAATCAACAAAGTGGACCGGCTCAAGGACAAAGAGAAGCTATTCGGTTTCATCGAGAGTTATCAGAAGCAGCGCACGTTCGACGCGGTCGTTCCGATCTCCGCGACGCGCGGCACCAACCTCGATGCGTTGCTCCGCGAGATCCGTGTGACGCTGCCGGAAGGTCTGCTGTACGACGCGGACTTCCTCACCGACAGGCCGGAGCGATTTTTCGTGAGCGAGCTCATTCGCGAAGCGGCCATGCTAAACACGCGTCAAGAAGTCCCGTACGGCATCGCGTGCGAGCTCGACAGCTATCGCGAAGAAGACGGGATCCTGCGCATCGAGGGCACCCTCATCGTGGAGAAGCAGAGCCACAAGGCCATCGTGATCGGCAAGCAGGGCGAGACCATCAAGAAGCTCAGCACGGAGGCTCGTGAGCAGATCGAGGCATTCTTACAGCGGAAGGTGTATCTGCGTTTGTGGGTGAAGGCGGTCCCGGGATGGACCCGTGACCCGAACAAGGCGCGGCGGCTTGCGATCACGGAGGGCCAGGCATGAGCAGGCGGCGTCGTAGCCACGCGCGTCGGCCGGCGGGCTCGATCGTCAACAGGCCGCTGGTCGCTATCGTCGGGAGGCCCAATGTGGGCAAAAGCACGCTGTTCAATCGTTTAGCCGGACAGCACATCGCCATCGTCGAAGACATCCCCGGAGTGACTCGAGATCGTCACTACGCCGATGCGTTCGCCCTAGGCCGCGAGTTCGTGTTGATCGACACGGGTGGCTTCGATCCGGACAGCGACGATCCGATGAAGGCCGGCATCACGGGCCAGGTTCGGTTGGCACTCGAAGAGTGCGACGTCGTCGTCTGTGTCGTCGACGCGACCGTCGACCCGTTGCCGGCCGACCGCGAGGCCGTTGCGCTGCTGCGCGACGCTGGGAAGCCCGTGATCTTCGTTGCTAACAAAGCGGACACGAAGATGAAGGAACACGATTCGGTGTCGTACTACGAGCTCGGGATCAGCTCGATCATGCCGATCTCTGCGCTGCACGGCCGAGGCATCGGCGACTTGGAAGATGCGATCGCCGATCGCCTGCCCGAAGTCGTCGAGATCACCGACCCGGAGCTGGATGTTCCTCGAGTGGCGATCATCGGCAGGCCGAACGCGGGCAAGTCGTCGTTGGTGAATCAGCTCTGTGGCGAGGACCGACAGCTGGTCGACGACCGCCCAGGAACCACGGTCGACAGCGTCGATACATTGGTCGAGCGCGACGGGACGCGGCTCATCCTGATCGACACGGCTGGGATTCGCCGCAAACGGAGCGTCGAGAAGCGGGGCATCGAAGGCTTGAGCGTGCTCCAAGCGATCCGGTCGATCGAGCGCAGCCACGTAGTCGTGCTCATGATTGATGCCGAGGCGGGCGTCGGCGAGCAGGATGCAAAAATCGCGGGCCTCGCTCACGACCGGGGCCGCGCGCTGGTCATCGCGCTCAACAAGACCGATCTACTGACCCGCGAGGCCCAAAAGAAGGTGATGGACCGGACTCGCGAGGTCCTGGCTTTCGTGCCCTGGGCGCCATTGGTGACTGTGAGCGCACTCAAGGGACGCGGCGTCTCGGCCTTGCTTGGACGTGTCGCGGATGCGGTGACGGAGCATCGAAAGCGGATAGGCACCGCAGAGATCAACCGTTTTTTCGAGGAAGTGCTCGAAAAACACCCTCCACCGACGATGCACCACCGTACGGTCAGGCTGTACTACATCACGCAGGCGAGCTTCGGCCCGCCTACGTTCGTGATCATGACCAACCATCCCGAAGGCGTGCACTTCAGCTATCAGCGCTATGTGGTCAACCAGATCCGCAGGCGGTTCGGCTTCAGAGGGACTCCTATCCGGGTCCGCTACCGCGGCAAAAAGCGCGGGAAGAAATAGCTGCGCGCCGACCGCGCGAACGCACTACTCCTGGACCAAGAGGAAGTGCGCGGTCGCGACGGCAACGGGGCACTCCGGGTCGTCCTGAAACGCAAAAACGCGAACGTTGGCCACGCGCCGACCGTGGCGTGTGAACTCTGCGCGAGCAAACACGTCTTCCGCTCGCGCGCTGCGCAGGTATTCAACCGTGATGTTGATCGTCTTTGGCACTGCGGTCGTCTCCCCGTGCCACAGGAGCTTGAAGATCGCGGTCGACTCCATCAGCGCGCCGAGCGTGCCACCGTGTAGCGCAGGCACCGACGCATTGCCAACGAGATGGTCCGAGTAGCGCATCCGGCCAATCACATCACCGTCAACTAGCTCCGCAGTGATGCCCATGAACCGCGCGTAGGGGATCGTCTCTTGGAGCGCCGTGAAGTCGCCCGTTTCGCGAACGGCCATGACTGCGTCGCGTAGCCTCATGCCGACTCCTCGCCGTCTTCGCCTAGACGGCTGTCGTCGCGAAAGACGACGAAGGTACCCGAGGCGGTTGCGATGGGGCTCGCCTTGTCACCATGGTGCGCCGCTGCGCGCACGAAGGCCACGTGCCGAGTGACTTTGTAACAGTGCGCGTCGCAAATGACCTCTTGGTGGGGCAGCGCCGGGCGCACGTAGTCGATTCGAAGGTCGAGGGTCGCGACGCGTCTCGGTGCGGCGAGCGACAGGATGACTGCTCCGCCACAAGTAGCGTCGATCAGGCTGGTGATGCACCCGCCATGAAGTACGCCTGTCTCCGGATTGCCCACGAGATCTTCGCGGTACGGCAAGGCAAGCGACAAATGCTCGGGCCTGTAGTCGACGACCCGAAGATTCAGAGCTTGGTTGTGAGGGACTGCTCCGACGTAACGCCCCTCCAGGCGGCGCTTAATCTCATCCTTCTGGGGAAGAAATGGGTCGGACATGCGCCAAGCTGTAGCAGATTATGGACAGGGTGGGGGCGGGGGTGTGCCCTGCTCGACCAGCCAGGTGTCCGAGGAGACGAACTCGACGCCCTCCACGCTCTGGAAGGCGAGAAGATCGGGGTGATCGGTCAGGACCCTACTCACTCCCGCAATCTTCGCGAGCGCAACCAGCGCCTTGTCCCAATCTTCGATGAAGAAGTCGTCGGTCTTCACGACCTCCACGAGCCCTCGAATGGTCGTCATCTGCTGCGCGACCGCGTCGTCTTTGAACTCGGGGATCGCGCGGAGCATGGATTCGACTCGCTCCATGACCCAGCCGGACGCTTTCGGTTTGCCAGGACCTCCGAAGGCGCGCCGCACCGCATGCTCGGGTGGAGAGCCGAGCACGATCGAAGCATTGACGTAGATGTCGGGTGCCAAAACGACGTCCATGTCCAAACTCTAACACGGTGCAGGGGCGCTTGACATGGTTCTGGCCAGCATTGCTCGTGCGGCATGGCGGCCAAGGGACACAGGTACGCCGAGGCTGGCCAAAACATCGGGAAGGTCCTACTCACGCCATAGTCATGCCCGTCCGTGTTTGTTTCGTTTGCCTCGGGAACATCTGTAGATCGCCAACAGCGGAGGCGACCATGCGCCAGTTGTTGGCGGAAGATCAACTCGCGACCCAAATCGAAATCGACAGCGCGGGAACGGGGGACTGGCACGTTGGTTCACCGCCCGACCGTAGGGCGCGCGCTGCCGGCAAACGCAGAGGCATCGAAATCGCCGGACGTGCTCGCTGCGTGGCCGGGAAAGACTTCGACCGCTTCGACTACGTGATCGCGATGGATCGCTCGAACCGGACTGACCTTTTGCGACTAGCGCCCGACGAGGCCAGTCGAGCAAAGGTCGAGCTGTTGCGCAACTACGATCCCAACTCGCCTCGTGATGCTGACGTGCCGGACCCGTACTACGGCGAAGGCGATGGGTTCGAGAGAGTGCTCGACATCTGCGAAGCCGCATGCCGCGGATTGCTGCAACACATCCGAGAGAATCACGCGCTATGACCCCGGAGCTGCGCGCCACCCTCGAGCGACGGCTCGGCACACGGATACTCGGCACGAAACAACTGGGTGGAGGAGACATCAACGAGGCGTTCGAGGTCTCGCTCGAGGACGGTACGGGTGTCTTCGTCAAGACGCACCCCAATCCACCGCACGGCATGTTCGAGGCGGAGGCGCGAGGGCTTCGATGGCTAGAAGAAGCGGCCGCCATACGCATCCCACGAGTCGTCGCCGTGTCGGATGAGGGGTCGGCGTACCTTGCGCTCGAACTGCTGATACCTGCGAAGCGTCGGCCGGAATTCGATGAAGAGCTGGGACGCTCTCTAGCTGCTCTTCACGCGTTTGGCGCACCATCGTTCGGGCTCGACCACGACAACTTCGTCGGACGCCTGGCGCAAGCCAACGCCGTAGCCGACGACTGGGGGTCGTTCTACTGGGCGTCACGGCTGGAGCCGCAGCTACGTCTCGCTACCGACCGCGGGTTGATCGACAGCGGGACACGCTCGAGCTTCGACAGGTTGCGCCTTCTTCTTCCCGAGTATGTCGGTCCCGAAGAGCCTCCGTCGCGCCTGCATGGCGACCTCTGGGGCGGGAACCTGCACGTCGACGAAGCGGGCCGTCCATGCTTGATCGACCCCGCCGTTTACGGCGGCCATCGCGAGGTCGATCTTGCGATGATGCGTCTGTTCGGTGGGTTCAGCGAACGCGTGTTTGCGGCCTACGAGGAAGCATGGCCGCTAGCGCCAGGTGCGCGCGCGCGTCTCTCCCTCTACCAGCTCTACCCGCTGCTCGTACACGTCAACTTGTTCGGTGGCTCATACGTAGGTTCGATGAAGCGCACTCTCGCTGCCTGTTTCTAGGACCCTGCGCGAAGCGTCAACGCTTCTTGACACCCTCGTAGGGGAGGCCCAGATACTCTCGATGGGCGACTCCGGAGCAAGCACTCGGCAGGTTCGCGACCGCCGCGCTGTTCTCTTGGTCGACCACGGCAGCCGGCGCAACCAAGCCAATGCTCTGCTCGATGAAGTCGTCGCGCTCGTGAAGCAACGCCTCGGTCCCGGGAGCATCGTGGAGCCCGCGCACATGGAGATGGCCGATCCGACGATTGCGCAGGCGTTCGCCCGCTGCGTCGACCAAGGGGCGACCATGGTCGTCGTACATCCGTTCATGCTCGCACCGGGCCGGCACGTAACCGAGGATCTGCCTTGCTCGATCGACGAGGCGGCCAAGGCGCACAGCGGTGTGGCTTTCGTCATGGCCGCCCCGCTCGGCAGCCACGTGGGCATCATCGATGCGGTGATCGAGCGGTGCCAAGCGGCCCTTTCAGACAGCGAACGCGCTGACGGCTAAGGAATCAGAACGACCTTTCCTGTGGTTTTTCGGGCGCCAAGCGCGTCGAGCGCGAGCCTGGCGTCCACCAGCGGATACGTCGCCGAGACCACCGGTGCAATTTTCCCGGTGGCGTACAACCGAGAGATTGCTTCCTGTGCATCCTGAATCACACGAGGATTCTTTTCGAAGTACAGGCCCCAGTGCAGCCCCACCAACGAGAAGTTCTTCACGAGAACGCGGCTCATCTGCGCCGATGGAATTCGCCCGCTCGCGAACCCGATCACTAGGATCCGTCCCTCGAAAGCGACGCACCTCGTCGAGAGATCGAACGTATCGCCCCCAACGGGGTCGTAGATCACGTCGGCGCCGCGTCCATCGGTCAGCTCCTTGACCCGCTCGACCCAGTCCTCGTCACGATAGTTGATCACGGCATCCGCACCGCTTCGCTTCACGAGGTCGAGCTTGTCCAACGTGCCCGCAGTACCGATGACGCGCGCCCCCAGCGCGACGCCGATCTGAACGGCCGCAAGACCAACACCACCCGCTGCGGCGTGTACCAAGAGAGTCTCGCCCTCTCGCAAGCTCGCCCGGTGCACCAGACCGACGTACGACGTCTGATACACGAGACCCAACGCAGCCGCTTCCTCGAACGACATCTGCGGGGGCATGGGGAAGACGCGCTCCTGTGGAGCGGCCACGATCGAGGCGAAGCCACCGTGCTCCAATAGCGCGCTAACGCCGTCGCCAACCGAGAAACGCTCGACCCCTTCACCGATCTCGCGAACCGTCCCCGCAACCTCGGCGCCCGGCGAGAACGGAAGCTCCGGTTGAATCTGGTACTTGCCCTCAGTGATGAGGATGTCGAAGAAGTTGCAGCCCGTAGCTCTCACGTCGATGACGACCTGACCGGGACGAGCCGGAACACCGTCCAGCTCCTCCCGCTCCAGAGCGCCCGGACCACCGAGCTCCCGTACGACCATCCTGTACATGGGCGGGCAGTTTGCCTGTAAAAACAAGCCACGACTAGGCAGTCGCGCCAAAAACCCCGCCGCCCTGGTATAACCGACCGGTGGTTGGGCAAAGGCGAAAGCACTCGCTACCGGCGGGTGTTGTCCCGGCAGGACGGTCGGGGAGCGCCGAGGATGCCGGGTCGCGCGTTCGCGCGAAGGTACCGCGACGGGTCCAAGAACGCTCGCACACCCACGACGCACCAGCCGAAACCCCGGCAGACCACGCGCGATCCCTGGTCGATCAACTCGTCACCCTCGGCCCCAATCAGATCGCGCCCGTCGTGAGACGACTGCTCCCGCTCGGGAACTTCGCGCTCGAAGAGATCGCCAAGAGCTTCCCCGGACCGCTTTGGCGCCCTTCCCTCGCAACCGACTCACGCCTTCCTCGACCCGAGGAGATCTCCGCGAGCGCAGCCGCGCTAGCCACCTTCGAGGGAGAGGCGATCCCGTACCTCACACGCTTGATGCGTCACTCGGACCCC
Organism: uncultured Sandaracinaceae bacterium; assembly: GCA_964534585.1. Taxonomy (GTDB): domain Bacteria; phylum Myxococcota_A; class Polyangia; order Polyangiales; family Houyiibacteriaceae; genus SG8-38. The sequence goes on from CAZHPJ010000039.1 coordinate 7,300, forward strand.
AAGGTCCGCTACTACGCAGCGGTCGTTTGCGGAGTGTACGCGAACACGCTGCTCATCGAGCCGCTCATGCAAGTTTCGCTGGACGAAGACCGGGAGTGCCGGCGCGTCGCCCTTCATCTACTGAGCGCGTACCAACACCAACCGGTGTATCGAAGCGCTCTGGCCGAGCTCCGCCGGTACGCATCCAAGGTCGATCAGCCGATCCAGGTGAGGCGGCGTGCGATCTCGGCGCTAACCCAATTGCGCGACGAATCGTCGGCGCCGCTGTTCGTGGATTTGCTAGTGGATTCGGACCGCGGCATCGCTACCGCATGCCGCGTTGGGCTGAGGGTGCTCACCGCGCACGACTTCGGTTTTTCACGTGACCCCTGGCTTCGTTGGTTGTCGGAGCGCGGCCAAGAAATCCGCATCCAATGGCTGATCGAAGGTCTCGGAGACAGCCGCGTAAACATTCGCCTGCTGGCGTCCCGCGAGCTTTGGCATCTGACTCGTTTGCTCCAACCGCTGTCGGAGACGACCGGCCGCGACGAGTTCCTCGCGGCCCAACGGAACTACGAACGCTGGTGGACGAAGAGCCACCCGGAGTAGCTACATCACCCCGGCGTCCTGCAACGATGCCCGCAGGGGATCGGCCCCTTCGAACAGCACCGAACGGATCCCGCTGCGCAGGGCCGCCTCACAGTTGGCAACACGGTCATCGACGAACACGCATTGCTCGGGTGGCACACCGAGCTCGCTGCAGACGTGCGCGTACGCCGCCAGGTCAGGCTTTCGCAAGCCAGTGATGCATGAGACGAATGTCCAACCAAGAAATCGCGACAAACTCAGGCGCTCTTCGATGAGCAGGTACCAGACCGGATAATTCGAAAACGCGTGCATGATGCACCCAGCGCCACGGAGCTCGCCCAGAAGCTGCTCGAGGCCCGGCAGCCACCGGTACGACGAACGAACGGCATTGACGAAACCTCGTCGGTCGAAATCACGGCCATCAGCGAAGAAGCTTCGGAGGAAGTCCTCTTCGGACCGCTGGCCGAGCTCGAACTCTACCCACGCGCTTGGATGTTTCGCTTCGAGCAGCTCTTCGAAGGTCATCCCGAAGAACTCGGGCATCTCCGCGAAAAACGGATCGTGCACGAGAGTGCCCATGACGTCCCAAAGTACGATCGAGCCCATGGTCTTACCCCACCGCAGAGCCGCCGACATCGTGGCGGACGCGGTGCTCCAAGCCATGGCGCCGGAGCTTGTCGAGGAACGTGGTGCGCTTCAGCCCCAACACCCGTGCAGCCTCGCTTTTATTGCCCCCGGATCGAAGGAGAGCGCGTTCGAGCAGACGGCGCTCTACCTCGACGTAAGTCCCGGTCAACGACTCCCCTTCGTCGCCGCCCGGCCAGGCGAGGGAAGACAGGTCGGCGAGGGTGATCGTCTTAGTGGACGCATCAGCAACCGCAAGGGCGATGACCAGCTCGAGCTCGGCAACGTCACCGGGCCAGCCATGATCAACCAGGGCGCCCATGGCTTCTTGCTCGATGCCAACGGGCTCACGGGCCAAGACCCGGCACGCCCGGTCGATGGCGAGTAGCGTGAGCGACGGCACGTCTTCACGCCGTTCGCGCAGCGGCGGAATCGTCAAACTGGATCGCGAGAAACAGCGCGCGAGATCTGGATCCAGCGCGCCGCGCCGGCGCAACTCGCTCAACGGAGCACGGGATGTCGCGATCATTCGAGGACGCACGGGACGAGGACCTTCCTCACCGTCCCGTGCTGCGTCTTGCGCAGACAACGCCGCCGCGAGACGCGTTTGGGCGGGCCTAGGGAGAGCTGGCAGGTCGCGCAGGAGCAACGTCCCACCCGTGGCGGATCGAAACCAACCGGCACGGCGCTCGCTGTCCGACCCAAAGAGCAAGCTCATGACTTGATCTGGCGCTGCTGCAGAGCAATCGGCCACTACGAACGGCGCTTCCCAGCGTGGCCCGCGATCGTGAATGAAGCGGGATACCGGCAACACCGGGGAGCCTGCGGTTGCGACGAGCAACAGAGGATCGGTCACCGGAGCAAGCTCTATCGCACGCGTCTGGACGCGCCTCATCGACGGGCTATAGGCCACGTGCAGGGTCTGATCTTCGGCAAGCCCGCGCCCGAGCACGTCGCACTGGCCTCGGAGCTGTTCGACCTCTCGCTCGAGGGTCGTGACCCGATCTTCGGCTTCACGCCGCAATGCTGACAGCTGATGAATGCGCGTGTCGGCGCGGCGCTGCGCGAGCGCCGAGGCAAGCGCGCCTCCGAGCGAGCGTCCCAGACGACCGAGCGCCTCGAGCTCGAGGCGCGAGAGCGTCTCCGACCGGTCGAGCAAGGGGAGAAGCAGCAACCCTTCGGTGTGTCCGAGGTGCAAGCACGGGAGCACACAGCCGATCGCTCGGTTCTCCATCGCCTCCACCACGTCGCGAACGGAAGGGTCTCGAACGCCCCTGGCGCGAAGGCTGATGAGGTCGAGAAGCCCAGTGTGCTCGTCGACGCACAGAGCCCGCGTGATGGCGGCGGGGGGGTCCGCTGACTTGATGCTCCCCCGCTCGCCAGCGTCGAGCCGGATGCGAAACGGCGGCTCCAGGGTGAAGAGCTCGGGCAAGCCGTCGGCGTCGCCGAGCGCCCTGGCCAACGGAACTAGAATCCCCGGAGCGATGTCCTCGAGCGCAGCGCCCCCTGCCAAGTTGCGCCTCGCAGCTTCGGCACCGTCAGCGAGACGACCTGACGTGCTCCAAACGGCGCGGTTCGAGAGCCTTCGCGCGAACGAGAATGTCACCCACCACAGAACCCCCGACCCCAGCGCGAGCACGCCGAGCTGCCAACGCTCGAGTGGAGCGTTCGGCACGAACGCGAAAGTAACGACGAAGCAAGCCACGCATGCGGCGACCACCGGCATACCGACACGCCGCAACGACCGCCATCGCGGATCGACCCACGCCAGATGCCCGAGCCAAAGCAACGAGGCAACCGTGAATTCGGCCGTGGTCGCCAACAAACCGCCAAACGGACCGAACCACGAGTACGCGAGCACGACTGCAAGGCTCACCAGCGCAATACCCGACACAGCGCCCTCGACGACATGCCCTCTTCCGACGAGCACGACCTGGTGCAGGGCGCCCGTTGCCAGAATTCCCGCAACGACGACGACGCCGAAGGTCGACACGGGAAGCAGACCCTCCCGCGCCAACGCGGCGCCCAGGAGCGCTGCCAAGGCAAAGCCACCCAAAACTCCGTACCGAACCAGCGGCCGTGTGTCACGCGGCAGGGCGAGGTCGACCATCATGAGCACTACGGTCAGCCACGCGATGTCATGGGTGCGATCGAGGAGAGGGGAAGCGGTGCGCGCCGACGCGATCGCAATGGCGAGGCTCACTCCCATGAGCGCCAGCCTCGAAGCGCCCCGCGGGCTCGGCCTGGCCCCCAACATGGCAAGCGGCGTCAGCGAAAGCGCGAGCGAAAGCACCGCCACCAGCCACTCGGGTGACATTGCGGTGTTCGAAGATGCCCGCGCCGCCAGCACGTAGAGGACGGACGCAGGACCCAGTATTGTCAGAAGCCTCGGGATTCGCACGGTTCGAGCTCGTTTACGCGACGCCGCCGAAGTCTATCACTGGCCGTGCGCATGACCAGACCCGTTGGGCTCGGGTTGGACGAACATGCGAAAACCCACTCTCTGCCACCAAAGTCGATACTTCTGCTGTGCCGCCTCGCGCGCCCTCTTCGAGAGCTCTGGTTCGTAGCCGAAGTATTCCTGCGTGAGGTGCTTGAGCTCGTCGCTGGCACGCCGTCGAAGCCGCTCGTCGGCATGCATGAGCCCTTCGATCAACCATTCGACCCGATGCTGGCCACTGTGCTTGTCGAACCACGCAGTCCACTTCTTCTTGTTGGTACCGTAGTCTTGACTACTCAAGCGCACCAAGCTCGCGTGGGCGGCGCGGACCACCTGGGCCTCCGGGCTTTCGAGCAACGAAACGAAGAACTCAGCCGAATCCGCGTCGCGCAGCCTCCCGAGAGCTTCGATCGAAATGACTTGTGGTTGAAGCTTCCGGCCATCGCGCGCTGAAGCCCGAAGGCGCTCGATCAACTGCATGAACTCGACCTCGCATGCATAGAGGACGCTCAACGCCCGATAGGCGGCGCTCCGAGTCCCGGGATCCGGGTCGAATACACGGCGGCCGATAGGCTGCACGAGGTCGGGATGCAGAAACTCCGACGCGAGGACGGTGGCGTAGTAGCGAACATCGGCGTCCTCGTCGTCGAGCAACGGAATCAGGTACGGCACCGAACGCTGGCCAAAGGCGACGAACGTCCTCGCAACCGGTGACACGTCCCTGCCCGCCGGGATCCGGGCATGAGGCTCGTTGCGATCGAACCAAAGCTGGCCTGGAAATTCTCGAGCGAGGGCGGGTAGC
>CAZHPJ010000040.1:0-11658 GCA_964534585.1 uncultured Sandaracinaceae bacterium
GTCTTTGATCTGGCTCCACGCGTTGTCCACGTCTTCGTCGAGGTCCGCTAGGCGGTAGTAGCTTCCGACTCCAGTCGCAATGAGGATCAGCGTGATTGCCCCGATCACTCCACATCCGACTGAAGCACTGCTCATGCCCCGCCCTTGGTCCGCGCCACACATCGAGGCGATCGCCCGACCGCGCCGACGAGATCAACTTGCACGCAGGACTCGCCTCATTCGGTCACCGATGAACTCTCGCACGACGGGGTCTTCAGATTCGAGAAACCCTTCTGGGGCGCCGATGGCCGCCACGGTGCCGTCATGGATGAGAGCGAGGCGGTCGCTGATCGCAAACGCGGCCTTGAGGTTGTGCGTCACGACGACTGACGTGACGTTGAGCCTTTTCTGCAAACCGAGAAGCAAGCGGTTTACCCGCGTGACGTTGATCGGGTCCAATCCTTCGGCGGGCTCGTCGTAGAACACGACCTCCGGACGAACAGCGACCGCTCGGGCCAGTGCGACGCGCTTGCGCATGCCTCCCGAAAGATCCGATGGAGACATCGCTTCGATCCCAGGCAACCCGACCAGCGTGAGCGTCTCGGAGACGCGGTTTGCGATCTCTTCATCGAGCATCGTCGTCTGCTCGCGCAGAGCATACGCGACGTTCTCGTACACATTGAGGGAGTCGAACAGAGCGGATTCCTGGAACAGCATCCCGATACGGCGGCGCGTCTGCGTCCATTGTTGCGCTGTCTGGCCGGTGACTTCTTCTCCGTCGAAGCGAATGGTGCCGGCGTCGGCCTCCATGAGGCCCATCATCGTTTTGAGCAAGACGCTCTTGCCGGATCCCGACTCCCCGATGATCGTGACGATCTCACCGGCGAAGATGTCGAGGTCGAGCCCATTCAGGACTACGTGTCGTCCAAAGGCCTTTCGCAGGCCGCGCACCTCGAACAATGCCATGACGCCAGAGACTCAGCCCTTCGCCGACCAAGAGTTGCAGTACCCAAGCGGATGAATCGGACCCTCGACCAAGGTGCATCGCCCGCACTCGTTCTTCTTGCCTGCTCTGAAAAACGCGCAGATCGCACAGCTCTTTTCTTCGCCGTAGGGCGAGAGATTTCGGTATTGGAGCGCCGATCGCAGCGCGGCATCGTCTTCGCTCAAGCCGCTCACGTCTTCACAGTGGAGCTCTGGTTTCGTACACGCGGTGAGTAGAATCGGCGTCGAACCGACGATGGCCAAGTACACGGTGTGACCAAGCATCTCGCGTCTCGAAAGGGTGCGCTTCCTCATCCCGGTCACTCCTCGGCGGAGGCTAGCACGGACGCGCGCGGATCAGCGAACGGCGCCCATCATTTCGAGGAACTCGGCGCTTTCCACCAAGCCGGTAATGCGTGCGGCCTCGGACCCGTCGCTGTGATGGAGGACCACCAGGGGCAGGCCAGGTTGCTTGTAGGCCCTGAGCAGCGCCCATTTCTCCTCCGTGGCCTTGTCGGTGCTCAGGTCGACCCGCACCGTCACGAAACGTCGTGCCTCTGCAACGACCCGTGGGTCGCTCAAGACCTCACGTTCGAGCTCCTGGCACGCTCCGCACCAATCGGCGCCAAAGTCCACCAGCATCGGACGCTCTTCGGCCAACGCTCTCGTCTTGCCAGCGTCGAAGCTCTCGACCCAGCTGATGTGCGTGCCCGGCGGCAGCGCCTCAGCCCAGCCCACGATCCCGAGGATGCCGGCGACGCACGCTGTCACCCCGATCGCCTTGCGAATGCGCGCCCCCCATGCGTCACTCTTGAACGACAGATGAAGGGCGCCGACGATGACACCGCCGGTCAACAGTCCGAACGCCGTGGCGAGCCAAACTTCGTCGCGCACGGCCGGACGCGGGTAGGGCAGCAAGCCGCGCAAGTAGTAGAACGCTAGCGCGAGCATCGCGACTCCGAATGCGCTCTTGGTCCACTCGACCCACCGCCCCGATTTCGGCAGCGTGATGGCGAACGTTCCTACGAACCAGAACAGCACGCCGATACCGATAGCGTAGACGAACAAGGCGACCGCCCCGAATGCCACGTTGCCGGTCGTTGCGACCCAGGTCAGCAAGACGGCGAGGACCGGGCCGGTGCATGGAGCGGCGATGAGCCCGTTGACGAAGCCGAGCACGAATGCGCCTCGCACGCCGAATCCGCCCGCCTGTGCGAGCCGATTCTGCAACCCTGAGGGCAGGGCGAGGTCGAACAGGCCGAACATGCTGAATGCCATCACGGCGAACAACGCCGACAGCGTTCCGACGACCCAGGGGCTCGCCAACGCGCTGCCAAACGCGCTGCCCGTCATGGCGGAGACCACACCGAGCGGCGTGAACAGTGCAGCGATGCCCAACACGAACGCGGTCGACAGGACAGCCGCCCTCGAGCGGCTTGTAGCCTGCCTCGCGCCGAACACACTGACGGTGATCGCGATCATCGGATAGACGCATGGGGTCAACGACGTGGCCAAACCTGCTACGAAGACCAGCCCCAGCGCGCCCAGGTAGCTTCCGTCCTGAAGCGCGCTTGCGAACGGCGCGGTGAGCTCGCTGAGGGTGTCGGCGGACGCGTGCACCTCGGCCACCAGAGCCGCGAGAAACCCCGCCAATCCGACCCATGCACTCTTGCGCATGCCCCAACTATGGTGCTCGTTTGGTTGACCGTCCACGAACCGGGGACGTAGCCTCTCTGTGGGGAACATTTTGCCGCTACTTTTCCTGTTGCTCATCGCCATCGCTACCGGATCTCTCGCGGCTCATGCCGGGCGCGACGAGGTCCGGCATAGCGCAGACCCCGTCTGGCGCATGGAGGCCTTCCTCGCCTATGCGCTCTTCGTTGGTTTCGTCCTCCTACCAACCGCCATCTACTTTTCCGTATTTCATGGGGATTGGTTTCTCTTTTACTCGGTCGACACGGGCCGAGCCCCTTGGGCGTGGGGTTTGTTCGGGACCTTAGCCCTGCTCGGCGCGGCAACGCTGGGCTTCGGAATGGGGGCGGCCCTCTGCCGGGCTTCCCGCGACGTGCCCGCTCGCCGGATCGCGATCGGCGCGATCTTCATCGCGCTGTTGGTGTGGCCGCTCGCCTGGGAGCGGGTTTCCGTCGTCGGATCCTATCGACAGTTTACGCGCGACTACGGGCTCACCGCCTTTTTTGCGAGCCCTGCGCTCCACTCGGGCCTCGCAGCGATCGTGATCATCGGCATCACGTTTGCTTGGCTCGTGTACCGCATCGAGCGGCATACGCACGACAGCGTCTGACACGTCGGCCAGGTTAGCGAGGGGAGAGCATCCCCATGTGCTCCCGCAAGTGCATCGCCGCGGGCGACGCCCAAAACTTCAACGCGTCGACGTAGCTCGGGTGCGCGTCGAACGTTTCACCCTCGGCCTCCCGCTGAGGCGCGATTTGGCTTCGCACGTCTTGCACGAGCGGATCGAGGTCATCGCAGAGCAGAAGCGCCACGCGGATGGCGGTTCGATGGGCGGCGTTGACCCATCGGTCGAACTTCACTCGCTCGGCCTGCGAGTAGGCGAGAGCAGCATCACGCACGAGCCTCCGGTCGCGCCTCGGAATCGCTCTTTGTAGCCGCCGCGTTTGCTCGTTGAGGAACTCTTCGCTGGTCAGCCCCGAGCCGAAGTCTGGTTTCACGGTTCGCGCGGCGGATGCCAGAAGAACATCGAGCTCTCTCGGCGTGAGCTTTTCGATTGCGTGATAGCCACGGGCGATTTGCGTCATGGGCTGCGCGAGCATGAACGCTTGCGTGCACGGGTCTTTCTCCATGATGGTCGCCGGTATGAGCACGGCGGGGTGGACGCCAAACTCGATCGTGATGCCTCGGTTTCGGATGCGGTGCAGGAAGAGATCGAAATTTCGAACGTCGAGCGCCGCGGCGATGCGGTTCGCAATTTCCCGGAGCGGGTGGTTCGCCTCGGTCGGGAGGCGATCTCGGGTTGCGAGCCCGTAGCTTTCGAGCTCTGGGGGATACAGCTTGGCGAGGGCTGGGCTCAGGGCGGCCAAGAGCGCGCCGGCGGCTGCGTCTTCTTCACGTGGTGTTCCCAATTGATCGAGCACGGAGCCTCGCAGCGACCTCGGACGGACCCGAGCAGGCGTAGGACCGACCGATGCGATGCGAGCACGATCTTCCCCGTCATCGACACCCAGCGCGAGCAGCGGCAAGGTAGCGATGCGCGTTTCTCGCATGCGGCCGTCGGCCTGATAGGTGACCGCGAGCTCGCGCCAGATTTCCTCACGAAGCGGCTCCTGCAAGAGCACGGCTTGGAGTTGCTCGACGGCTGCTGCCTGCTCGCCGCGCGCGCGTAGTCGTACCGCCAGCTCACGTCGAAGGTCGGCGTTGGCAGCGCCTTCCGCGAGTCCGCCCCGAAGCGCCGCGATGGCCGCGTGCTCGTCGCGGCAGTGGTCCGACAAGATCCGCGCGATCTCGAGCGCGACGGTCGTGCGGCCCGCCTGGTCCTGGGCTCGATGGCTGCCCAGCGCGTCCGCGTAGGTCCGCCAGTCGTCCGATGTTTCACACAAGTCTTCGAGCGCGCGTGCCGCGTCGCTGCTCGGCCCCTCGAGCACGACCGCGCGGCGGAGCGCTTGTTTGGCGTTGTCCTCGTCTCCGGCGGCGTGTTCGAGCTGCCCGAGACGGACGAGCGCGTCCCCTCGCTCTTGGCCCTCGCTTACGTCGAGTAGATGGCGAGCGACCCGCAAAGCCTCAGGCAATTGCCCGAGCGCTTCGTGCACCAGAGAAAGCTCTTGTAGCGCTCCAGGATGAGTCGGCTCCGACGCGAGTGCCGATTCGACGTGGCGCAACGCCCTGTCCGGCATGTTCAAACGCACGCGATACAAACGCCCGAGGTCGAGTAGAACTCGTCGCAAACGGTCGTGCTCGGGCGCGGCGGCAAGCAGCTGCTCCATGGTCGCGGCGGCCTCGTGCCACGACTGATTGGCCTGGAAGTGCCCTGCCAGCCGCTCCAGCGCATCGAGCTGGCGGGGCTGTACCTTCAGCACACGTTGCAGCGTTCGGATAGCCGCCGGCAGCTCACCGAGCCCTTCGCTCTGAATGCGCGCCACGGCTAGCCAGAGTGCGCTCGCCCTGTCGACGGAGCGCGCTCCTGCAGCGGCCTGCGACAGCCGGTCTACGAGTGAGGACCAGCTCGCGTCCATCGTGAGCACATCCGAGAGACCGTTCGCGGCTTCGGCGGAGTCCGGCCACAGTTCGAGCGCCTGCTCGAAGTCCCGTCGAGCGCCGTCACGGTCCCCGATGCGTTCCAGGCGAACCATCGCGCTTTGCACCAACAGCTCGGAGGCGGCTTGCGCATCACGCTCGCCCTCCGCCTCACGCCGGAGCGCATCGACGAGTGCTGTGGGATCGTCCGTTTCCTGCGCGACTCGTGTGAGCCCCCGAGCAGCGCCGATGTGATACGGATCCGCGATCGCAGCCGCCCGGAATCGCTCGATCGCTTCGGTGTCTTCGTCGCCCTCCACGAGCTCCGCCAGACGCGCGTTATGTGCCGCAACCACTGCCGGATCGTGCGCAGACTGTGCGGCCAGAGTGTCGACCTCGCGCAGAAGGTCGGCGTCTCGTTGGCCCGCCGCCAATCGCTCGAGCTCGAGCAAGGCCCCCAAGTCCGCGGGAGCGACTTCCAGGATGCGCCGGTACGCATCAACGATGTCGTCATACTCTCCGAGCCCCTGATGCTCCAGCAAGCGCGCGAGCTCGTAGAGCGCCGCAACGCGTCCTGACGGGTCTTCGAGCACCTCGGATTGCGTCGAGTACACAGCGCACAACGATTCCCACGCGCCGACCTGCCGATGCAGTTGCTCCAACGCCAGCAGCGCGCCGAGATGCTTCGGGTCGATGGCGAGCACATCTTCCCAAGCCTGAATCGCTTGGCGGTGCTTGTCCTGTCGCTCCAACACTTGTGCTTTGCGGGCGAACAGCGCGATGCGCTGCAACGGCTCCTCGGCGAGCTTCGCCTCCCGTTCGAGATCGGCCAGCAGATGGGTCCAGTCGTGCTCCTCCGCGCGCACGCGCGCCAAGGCATCGATAGCAGGTTGGTAGCCTGCATCCGCCGAAATTGCGGCCTCGTACGATGTCACCGCCTTGGTTCGATCGTCGAGGTGCTCTTCGTACACCTGCCCGAGGAGGAACGCGGCTCGCGCGCGGCTCCGAGCAGTCCCGGCGTGGCGAAGTTGGAGCTCCAACACGTCGACCAACTCTTTCCAATCTCCCCGTTCCCGCAACTGCCGCGCCAGCTCTTGAAGCGACGGCGCGTGCGCCGCGTCGACCTTGATTGCCTCGCGGTGGTAGCGAAGTGCGTCCTCGTCGCTTCCGAGGCGGTCGCGCGAGATCTCGGCCATCTTCTGCAGCAGCGCCACGCGTCGGCTCTTGCTCGATGTGAGCCTCAGCTCTTGGCCGTAGATGTCGAGCAGGTCGTTCCAGCGCCCGGCGGCGTAGTACAGGCGCCCGAGGCTCGACAGCGTCGGAACGTGGCGGGGGTCTTTTTCGAGTGCTCGCCGATAGTGGAGGATCGCCTCGTCGCGGTCGCCCAACTGCTCATCGAGCACCTCTCCGGCTCTGTGCAGGAGCGCGACCAGTCGATCCCGCTCCACGGTCAGCTCGATCTCGTAGTCGAGGGCTTCGAGAAGCTCGCGCGGCCGGTGAGCTCGCGCGGCGGAACGCTGCCATGCGTGAACTGCCGCGAGGTGTACCGAGTCCTGCTGCAACACGCGCTTGTAGCATTGAGCTGCAAGCGCATGCTCTTCGAGCACGTCTTCGTAGATCTGGGCGATCTTGAGCAGGTACGACACGGCCCGGGCGCCGGTCGCCCGGTCCAGGGCGGTTTCATAGAGCTGAATGAGCTCCTTGGGCTTGTGCACGTCCGAAAGCAGTCGCGCGAGAGCCTTGAATGCCGTGGGGTGGTCGGGCATCGCGTTGAGTGAGCGGCGGTATTGATCGACCGCGTCATCGATGGCGTCGAGCTTGGTTTCGTAAATCTCGGCGGCCCGCGCATGTGAATCGGCTCGCCGCTGTGCCTCCGTCGTGTAGCGGGCCTCCTGGAGGCACATGTCGATGAGCTTCGACCAAGCGCCACGAACTCGGTACAGTAAGCTCAACGCTTGCAAGCTCGACAGTGAGGTGGGGTCGAGCTCGACGGCCCTCTCGTGCCACGCGATCGCCTGGTCCACGTCGTTCAACTCCTCTTCATACAGTCGAGCGATGCGCTGCGTGAACGTGAGCTTCTCAGCCTCGTCCTCGCTCGCCTCGGTCAGCGCTTCGAGGGTCTCGACCAATGCCTGCAGCCGCTCTCCGGCTTCATAGTGCCGTGCCAGCTCACCGAGGATCAGCGGATCCTGCGGGCGCAAGCTCCGTGCCTGCTCGAGCACCCTGATGGCCTCGTCTCGGTTGCCGAGGTGCTCCGCGTGAATGCGCGCTGCCCGATAGAGCCCAGAAGCTTTTAGGGATGGCTCAGCCGTCAGTTGGGCTTCGGCCTCGAGCGTGCGGATCAAGTCGCGCCAACGGCGTTGCCCGTAGTACAGGCGCTTCAACGCCTGCACTGCGATGATCGCGCTCGGGTCGAGCTGCAGCGCCGTTTCGTAGAGCTCTGCGGCTTGCTCCGGACGTTGCTGCCGGCTCTCGAGCAGTTGTGCTCGGCGGATGATCAACGCGGCGCGGTGCCCATTGTCCGCCGCTGCCGCGTTTGCGAGCTCGGCGAGGTTCCGATCGACATCCGGCCACGTCTGTTTCGCGAACGAGCGCTGCTCGGTGGCCCGCAGGATCGCCGCGTGCGAACGATCGAGCGCCCGCGCGGTATGGTACGCCTCCTCCGCTGCTTCACGATTGCCGAGCACGTCTTCTAGCAGACGGCCCTTCAACAGAAACAGGGTCGCCTTATCGCGAGGTTGCCGCGTGACACGTGCCTCCGCATCGAAGAGCGCGAGCGCGTCGGCAAACATGCGCGTTCCGAGAAGGAGTCTGCGGGCGGCGCGAATCGCCGGGACGTAGTCAGGCGACCGCTCCAGCGTCGCTTGGTAGTACTGAAGTGCGCGTCGCGTGTCCTTCAGCGGGCCTTCGCAGGTTCGCGCCATTTCGAAGTACAATCGCGCCGCGCGGCGCACGTCCGGCTGGTCGCGCAGCTCGCGTTCGCACTCTTCGACCCAGTCGCGCGCACGACGTGCCCGATCGATCTGGGCGCTTGCGGGTTTTCTCGGCGCCGGAGCGGCTCCGCCGTGCGGAACCTCGGGCGGCCGCACGGAGTTGGGCTCGGGGACGAGATCGTCCTGCCCTAGCTCCTGCGTGGCATCGCGGCGCTGTACCGTGATGTCCCCTTCCTCGAACGCCATGTTGGCTTACATGCTAACCCGGCTCTGCGAGGAGCGCATCGACCAGCATTGGGTAAGGAAGGGGGCACCCTACACTTGAGCAGGTAGGTTAGGCCGCAGGGGCGAGGTCTTTCAGCTCTTCGGCCAGCTTCTTCTTCGCCCTGGCTTCGAGCTGGCGGGCACGTTCGCGGCTGACACCGAGCTCGCGGCCGAGCGAGGCCAACGATGCTGAGTCATCACTCAAGATGCGCTTTTCAACGATGAGCCGTTCACGATCGTCGAGCACCGACAGGGCGCCTTCGAGCCGCATCTCGATGCCGCTCTGCCGTCGCTGCCGGGCAACGGCCACGTCTTGCGGCTCGGTGGCACCTGGCAGCATCTCGACGAGCGTCGAGTCCGAGTCGTGGTAGGCCGGTGCGTCCAACGAGATTTCACGCTGATCCAGCCGGCGCAGTAACTCGGTCATCTTTTCGGGGCTCGTGTCGAACTCGGCCGCGAGCGTTGCGATCAGCTCCTCGGGATCGGCGATGAGATTCGACAGCCGCGCGCGCTCTCGTCGCAGGCGGAAGAACAGCTTCGATCGGAATGGCCCAGAGCCTGCGCCGATCATCGTGCTCGAGCGAACGACCGCCTCGAGCACGAATGCGCGAATCCAATAACCCGCATACGTCACGAATCGCGTGCCACGGTGTGGATCAAACTTACGAACGGCTGTCACCAAACCAACGCTGCCCTCGGCGATCAGGTCCCCGAGCGTTACGCCGTAGCGCCGGTACTGAAGCCCAATGGCGATGACATATCGCAAATTCGCTTCGACCAGACGGTCGGCGGCGTCCTGGTCCCCTTCGCGCGCGCGCAGTGCGAGCTTGTGCTCCTCTTCGCGGGACAGCTTGGGGATGGCCCGGACCTGTTGAATATATCGATCGAGGGAGGCGGATGACTGCATCTTAGTATCCTGTATGCGGGCCATAAGGTTACGTTACGTTACCCACGTATGTCAAGGGCGCTTCTCCAGCCTGATCTCGCGCAGCCACGATAGATCGCTGAAATGATTCAGAAATTAGGTGGCGAAGCTAGAGCCGCATCCGCAGGTTTGTTTAGCCTGGGGGTTCACAAACTTGAAACCCGCTCCCTGTAGCCCCTCGACGTAGTCGATCTCGGTGCCTTCGATGTACTGCGCGCTCATCATGTCCACGTAGATGGAAATGCCGTGGGACGTGAAGGTTTGGTCCATCTCGGAGGTCTCGTCCTCAAAGAACAAATCATACGAAAAGCCCGCGCAACCGCCACCAATGACCCGTACCCGGAGGCCCTGCTCGGCAAGGCCCTCGGCGTCTTGGATTTCTTTGACTTTCTCTGCGGCTCGCGGGGTGAGGTTCAGCATGATGTTCCTTTGCTGCTTACTATAAGGTCGACTCTGGGTTCGCGCCAGCCCATTGCATTCCGTATCGTCATGTGGGCGAGGGGCACACTCCAGGGCCCTCTTCAACTCGGCCGACCGCGCGGGCAGGCGCTCCGCCGATCGCAAAGCCTTCTGGCCCCTCCGCCTCGTATCCGCGCTTGAGAAAGCCTAGCGCCAAGACGCCCTCTTCGTCTGGAACAGCGGAGGTGATTTCGCCTACCACAGCGTTCGCGAATGTAATCGGGGTCTTGGCCCCGGGGGCCTCGGAGCTTTCGATCGCCCAGCGCCACAGGACCTTGGGGGCCTTGCCACGGTTCTCGAGCATGACCACGGTCTCCTGGCCGATGTAGCAACCCTTGTCGAACGAGACGGCCAGGGGGTTCAGACCACTCTCCTGAGGATAGGTCCGGTCGCCAAAGTCGACTCCAAAGCGCGGTCGCCCGAGAACTACGTGTGCGTGGTTCCAGGCCTGGTCGCTGACCCAGCCGCCATCGAGCTCGCGACAGCGTGCGGTCAAGCGTTCGAGCTCCGAGTCGAGCTCCGTTCCCGGGACAACCCATTGCCGGCCGCCGACCCCGAGCCGATCGGCGGGCCAGCCTTCCTCCGCCACCTCGTCCGCGCGCGGGCCCTGCGCGGTGATCACGCAGAGGTCCCGACGAAACTCGACGTCGACGTCTTCCATGATGATGTAGCGGTCGAGGCGCTCGAGCAGCGCTTCGACCTGCGTCACCGGCACATCCAGCCACACGTCGTCCTCGCGAACGAGCGCGTAGACGTCGGCCAGGATCCGCCCTTTGAGGGTGAGCACGAACGCGTACAGGGAATTTCCGGGCTCGACGCCTTCGACTTGGTTGGTGAGCTGCCCCTGCAACCAGTCGCGAGCGTCGTCCCCACTTACAGAGATGATCGCGCGGTCGCCGAGCGCAAGCACTCCCACGGAGTGTCGTAACCAGTCGAGCTCACGTGCATGCGCCATGGCAGCTGTTCTGGCGCGCGACCCGTGGGCAGGCAAGCCCCGGGCTCAGCGTTCGACCGGTTCGATGTGCCCTGCGTGAAGCGAGACGATGCCGGCATCCGTTCGCACACGCGCCTTCCCGTCCTGGTCGATGCCCTCGAACACCCCAGCGCCATCCTCCCAGCGGACCCGCTCCCCAACGAGTGCCAGGCTCGGCCGTAGGGCGTCCACCACGACCGCTGCTCCGTCCTTGAGGAAGAGGTTTACCCACCGTTCCATGTGAGAGAGCAGGGTGCCAAGCACTTCGGCCCGGTCGAAAGGATCGTCATCATGGCGCTCTGCTCGCAGTGACGTCGCAGCACCCGCGAGCTCGGGCGGCCATTGTATGCGGTTCACGTTTAGGCCCACGCCGATGATCATCGAGTCGAGGCGCATCCCCACCGTTCGGCTCTCGACTAGAACGCCGGCGCATTTGCGGCGTTCGATCCAGATGTCGTTGGGCCACTTCACCAGGACGGGCCGGCCGGGCAACAAGGCTGCGACCGCATCGCGAACCCCGAGCCCAGTGGCGAGCGTGACGAGTGGGCTCGACGTAGGTGCGACGTGGGGCCGCGTCACCACCGAGAAATACAGGTCGGAGCCCGGCGGCGAGAGCCACTTCCGTCCGTGTGCCCCCCGTCCGCGAGTTTGCTGGTCGGCCAATACTACATGGCCGTCCTTTGCGCCTTCCGCCGCCGCCACGGAGGCATCGTCCATCGTTGAAGCTGTGCTCCGGCATACCGACAACGAGCTCCCCCAGCTTCCGGTCACCCGTTTGCGTAGCCTCTCGGGCCGCAGATCGTCGATCATGCCCTAGCCCCAGTCGAGCCCGAGGTCGCACGAGGGCGACGAGTGTGTGAGCGCACCGACGCTGACCACATCGACCCCCAACGCGCCAAGCACAGCGACACGTTCGAGCGTGACCCCGCCCG
>CAZHPJ010000041.1:0-11456 GCA_964534585.1 uncultured Sandaracinaceae bacterium
CGGCTACCTCACGCCGCCAGTCGGCCTGAACCTCTTCGTCGCTAGCGCGCTCTACGGAAAGGGCCTGGGGCACATCATACGAAGCGTTGCACCCTTCGTAGGCCTCATGCTGATCGGTCTCGGGATCATCACATGGTACCCGCAGGTGTCGGTCGGCCTTGGCAATGCGATCATGGGCGGTGAGCCCAAGGACATGCTCGACGAGGAGGGCAACAGCACCGGTGGCGGTATGCCCACCATGGAAGAAATGATGCGTGAGGCCATGGGCGACGAAGCAGCTGCAGACGAGGAGGACGAGGCAAATGATGCCGGCGAGCCTGCGGATGCCGATGAAGCGCAGGAGCCCGACTCCACCGAGTGAGCGCGGCTGCACCTGCCGCACAGCCGTGATAGGCTCGCTCGCTCGATGGCGTACACCGTTCTCGCAAGGAAATACCGTCCACAGAGCTTCGAAGATCTAGTCGGTCAGGAGCACGTTGCGCGCACGCTCGGGAACGCCATCAACACCGATCGCGTTGCGCACGCCTTCTTGTTCACCGGGGTTCGGGGTGTCGGCAAGACCACCACCGCACGCCTCCTCGCCAAAGCGCTGAACTGCGAAAAGGGCCCAACACCGACCCCTTGCAACGAATGTGGTCCCTGTCTCGACATCACGGCGGGCATCGACGTCGACGTCCAGGAGATCGACGGTGCCTCAAACAACAGTGTCGAGGATGTGCGCCGGCTGCAGGAGTCTCTCCCGTACCGGCCCCAGCGGGGCCGCTATAAGATCGTGATCGTCGACGAGGTTCACATGCTGTCAGCGGGCGCATTCAACGCCTTTCTGAAAACACTGGAAGAGCCCCCGGACCACGTGAAATTCATTTTCGCGACCACTGAGAGCCACAAGGTGCCGGTGACGATCCGCTCGCGGTGCCAGCAATACGACTTTCGGCTGATCCCGCACCGGTTGATCGCCGAGCGGGTCCGCGCGATCCTCGATGCAGAAGCCCTATCGGCGGACGACGAGGCGATCTCGGTAGTTGCTCGCGAGGCGGCCGGCTCGATGCGCGACGCCCTCACCCTCCTCGACCAACTCGTCGCTGTCTCCGACAACCGGATCACCGCGGACACCGTGGCCGCAAGCCTGGGAATTGCAGCGCGCGAAGCGCTCTACGACGTGGCCCGCGCGGTGCTAGAAGGTGACGGCGCCGGGGTGGTCGGAGCCATTGACAGCCTCGCCAACAAGAGCGTCGACATGCAGCACTTCGCTCGCCAGTTGCTTCAACTGATGCGCGACCTCGTGGTGCTCAAGCTCGACGCAGGCGACCCGGCCGAGTGGGTCCCCGAAGAACGAGACGCCGCTGAAGCCCTCGTCGGCGACATCGACATCCTCGAGCTTCAACGCGCCTTTCGAGCGACCTCGATAGTCATGGACGAGATGGCCCAAAGCCCCAACCCGAAGCTCATGCTCGAAATGGGATTGGTACGCGTCGCGACGCGACCTCCTCTTCAATCTGTGTCGGAGCTTCTCGCCCGCCTCGAGGCGCTCCAAGGGCACCCGGGCGCTACGGGAGGATCCTCGGGTGGTCCCCGCCCGCGCAAGCCGAGCCCCAAGGCTGCGCCGCGTCCCGCAAAGCCGAAGGCCGAAGCAAAGCCAGAGCCCAAACCCGAGCCGGAACCGCAGTTACAGGACCCGGACCAGCCGATCATGCCAGCCACCAAGCACTCGGGCGGTTTTCATACCAGCAGTGGCGAGGTGCTAACGCCGATCCGCCGAGCGGCGCTTCAGGAGTGGGAAGAATTGGTCGGCAAGCTCGAGCAGCAACAACCAGCGCTCGCCGCGGTGCTCGAGCACGGAATTCCCAAAGCGGTCGGCCCTGACCGGATCGTCCTGTCCTTCAAGGACGGCTCGTTCTACGGGCGCCAAGCGGAAGCGCCCGAGTCCATCGCGGCGATCGTGCGGATCGCCGAACAACAGCTCGGCGCGCGCCCGAAGGTCGAGATTCGCTTCGATGCGCAAGGCGAAGGGGCGACGAAGACCGTCGCGGCGGTAGCGGCACAGCGAAAAGAGGCGGAAGTCGAGGCCAAACGCAAAGAGGCGCTCAACCACCCCCGTGTACGCGACGCGGTTGACGTGTTTCCCGAATCGGCTGGGAAGCTGAAAGTACACATCGAAGCGGACTGAGAGGGTCGAATGAATTTTCGTGGCGGAATGGGAGAGCTCATGCGGCAAGCTGGCCGCGTCCAACGCAAGGTCGAAAAGCGTCGGGAAGAGCTCAGGGCAGAGACCTTTGAAGCGAGCGCGGGCAACGACAAGGTGACCGCGGTGGCCAACGGCACTCCCGAGCTCGCCGAGATCCGCATCGACGAGGCCCTACTCCAAGAAGAGGGCCTCGAAATGGTGCAGGACCTCGTCGTCGCAGCCGCCAATGCAGCCCTCACGAAGGCACGCGAGCACGTCGACGCAGAGATCGAAAAAATCACGGGAGGCCTCTCGATTCCTGGGCTTGGCTGAACGATGACGGCCAACGACCCGATCGCATCGCTGATTTCGCTGCTGTCTCGCCTTCCAGGCGTCGGCGAGCGAATCGCGGCGAGACTGGCTTTTTATGTCCTCGAAGGAGACGCTCAGTACGCGGATGCGCTGGGCCACTCGCTGAGCAACATCCACGAAGAGGTCACGCGCTGCGAGCTCTGTGGAAACTACGGCGCCGAGTCGCGATGCGCGATCTGCCAAGACCCGCGCCGTGACGAGTCGCTCATTTGCGTGGTTGCCAAGGTCCCGGATTTGATCGCGCTCGAATCGCTCGGAAGCTTTCGAGGCCGCTATCACGTCTTGCACGGCTTGCTCGCTCCGCTCGACGGCATCGGGCCGGATCAGCTCCCGCTCGATGCCCTCGGTCGCCGCATCGCAAGTGAGAACGTCAAAGAGGTCATCGTCGCTACACCGCTGAACGTCGAGGGAGAAGCGACGGCGCTCTACGTCGCGGATGCACTGGCGTCTACGCCGGTCCGCGTGTCGCGGATCGCGGCGGGCGTACCACACGGCGGAGAGCTCGAGTTCACCGACCAGGTGACTCTCAGCCGCGCGCTCGAAGACCGGCGCGCCGTTCGCTGACGGCCACCAATAGGCAGAAATCTGGCTGATTCCGTGTGCTGAATCAGACGTTGAATCCTGGCGATTGAATGTTCTCCCAGACCTCTTCGTAGAACAGCAAGAGGTGGCCAATGCTCCAATTCGTACTTTTGCCTGTCATCGTCTTCGCCATGGCGCTTACCAGCACGGAGGACGCACGCGCCGAGGTCATCGTGGTCTCACCCAAAGACGCGTCGTCCCAGATCGTCGTCAAGACCAAGCCCCCGACGGTCGTCATCGTCAAACACGCACGGGTCGTTGAGGCGCCCCCGCCGCCCAAGCGAGACCGCAAAGTAGGGCTTCATTTCGACGTTGGTGGCACATTCGGACCGCAGGTCCAGATGGGCGGTTTTTCCGGCGCGCTCCGCTTCCGGCCCAAAGAGCACGTCGGGATCGACTTAGGCTCGGGCTACTTCGCTGGTAATGATTACCAGGGTTTCTACCGCACCGAGATCCCGGTCACCGCGAATGTTCTCTTCTTCGTCAATCCGCAGCACAAATTGCAGCTCTACTTCTTGCTCGGCCCAGGGCTCTCATTCGGCCGTGTGGACACCGCCTTCAATGAGGTTCGCCGCATGACCCATGTCGGCGGACAGGCCGGCATCGGGCTCGAGCTCAGGATCGCGCCAGCGTTTGCGCTGAACGCCGATGTCCGAGGCGTTCTTCGCCACCGAATCGACAGCGACCCACGGCCGGAGTTCATCGACGGAACGCGCAGCACGAACACGTCAGGCGGAGCCCTGATCACCTTCGGGGCAACGTTCTACTTCTAGTTGCTACTCGGGCTGACTAGGGACGATTGCTGGCATGGCGGCTGCCAAAGAGTTTCTTGAAGAACCCTTCGTCCTCGTCGCCTTGTTCAGCTTCTTCGCCTTCTCCGCCTTCTTGCGGAAGCGCAGGCGGCGAGGTCTTCAAGGCATCATCTTCGCCGACTTTCTCGAGCTCCTCGAGGTCATCTTCGTCTACGAGCAGCACGAAGTCGCTCTCGTCGATGATCTCGAACTCGACCTCGACCTGCTCATCATCGCAGTTTTCTTCCGCGAGCTGGATCGAAACTCCCTCGGGAAGCGCGCTGAGCTCGTCATCTACCGCCTGCAGATCCACGGGCCCCGCGCCCGCAAAACGATTGCGAACCCCGGAGATCTCCTCGTCGCTCTTGCCGAGCTCCGCGAGCGCCTGGTCCACCCCAGCCAGCTTCTCCTCAGGACCGGTCACGTAGTCAATGTCACAGGAAATCGCCGCCTCGTAAAGTCTTTCGCTGGAAAAGAAGCTCAGGAGCCGGGAGAAAATCGAGCGATTTCGGCCTCTACGAGCGGAAGGCGGTCCTGGCCCCAGGTGGAGCACGAGCCGATTCGAAGCGAGGGCACCCCCCAGAGCCCGAGCTCGGTAAGCGCCTCGCGGTTGGCCTTGCCCTTTTCCTCCCAGCTCTGGTCCTCGACGGCCGCCCGCACGTCGGCTCCGCTGATCCCAGCCCGTTCAGCCAGAAACACGAGGTCGGGAACGTGCGCCACGTCACGGGCCTCAGACCAGATGCCCTGCATCACGGAACGCGAAAATTCGAGCTCGAGCCCCTTGTCGACCGCGCAGTCGAAGAACACCGCCATGCAGTAACTGATGCCCTTCCCCAATGGGTCGCATACGTGACCGAAAGGGATCCCGAGGCGATCGGCCTCGCGCTTCGTGTCGTGCACGATGTAGAGCTTCTTCGCTCGCGGCACGGGAAGGCCGCGCATCACCATGGGCAAGACGGGTCGCACGACGATGTCGACACCGTGGCGATCTCGAAGATCGATCAGCTGGGGAATCGCCAGATAGGAATACGGACTGCGGAACGAAACGAAGACCTCGATGCGCAGCGGGCTTTCGCCGGACGCGCGAATCATCGACGCCAGGTGGGGCGCGGGACCGCGGCTGAGATCGAGGCTCCCGTCGAGCCCCTCCCGCTGGAGCCTTTCCTCGAGGTAGTGGAGGCGGTCGATCCCCCAGTACCACTCGCCCCCGTAGTAGAGCATTCCCGGTTGGTAGTGCCCGGCACGCTCGAGAGCGGTATAGTTGGCTTCGAGCGCCGGCCGGACCACCTCGCCAGAAACGCTCCCGTACCGATCCACGATGGCGGCAAGCGCTTCGCCGTCGCCGCGCCAGACGGCCTCGCCGAGCTCCGCAGCGATCTGCAACTGCTCTTCGGCGGAGCGGCGTTCGAGAAGTACCGCGTGGGCTCGCCGGATGCGGTCCTCGGGCGGGGGCTCGGCGTCGCGCGGAAAACTCAGCCCATAGCTCTCGGCTAGAAGCGCCGCATCGCGGATCGCATGACGCACCAGCATGTCGGGCGCGGGATTGGCCCCAATGCTCGGGTGCGCGACCGGGATGATCTCGATCGCGAGCCCGTAGGCTTTGGCCAAGTGCGGCGCGACTTGCGCCAGCAGGTGGCTGTACGGATCGTCCGCGCGGTAGTAGAAGCGCACGCGCCGGCGTCCGCCGCGGAGCAACCGGCCGACAGTGTGCAGCGCGTACTTCGCTGGGCGCGAATTGAGATAAGCGTTGACCCCGGCTGCGATGACATGCGACTTGACGGACATCTAGTCGGCTCCCACCAGCTCGTACACCTTGGTCACCGCTTCGTTGAGCTTGCTCGGATCAGGGCCACCAGCCTGCGCGAAGTCCGGGCGACCGCCACCATTGCCGCCGACGACGGAGGCCGCGACTTTGACGATGTCGCCTGCCCGGAATCGACCGGTGAGGGCCTTCGAGACGCTGCAGACGAGCAGGGCTTTCTTGCCGTCTTTACTGGCGGAGCCGAGGAGGATGACCGCGGGTGCGAGCTTGTCTCGCAGCTGGTCGGCCATTTCGCGAAGCGCGCCCGCGTCGCCGAGCTCGACCGTAGCTCCTAGCACCCGGGCACCGTCAACTTCGCGCGCATCGGCTGAGAGATCGGCGCTACCTCCAGACATCAGCGAACGCTTGAGCCTTTCGATCTCTCGATGGGATTCTTTTTGCTGCTCGACGAGGCGCCCGACCCGGTCGCGAAGCTGGAGGGCAGGCGCCTTGAGCAACGACGCCGCTCCGGTGAGCTCGGATTCGACGCGGCGCAAATGAGCAAGCGCGTTGAGCCCGGTCGTCGCCTCGATCCGGCGGACGCCAGCGGCAAGGCCCGTCTCGGAAAGAACCTTGAACAAGCCGATATCGCCGGTGCGGTGCGCATGCGTGCCCCCGCAGAGCTCGAGCGAAGGGCCGATCGTGAGCATCCGGACCACGTCACCGTACTTCTCCTCGAAGATCCCAATCGCGCCGCGTCGTTTGGCTTCGTCCATCGGCAGGGTCTCGGTCGTGATGTCGGAATTGTCGAGTACACATGCGTTGACGAGGTTTTCGATCTGTTCGATTTCGGAAGCCTCGAGCGGGCGGGTGCCGCTGTAGTCGAAGCGAAGGCGATCGGGGCCGACGAGTGAGCCCTTCTGAGCCGCAGTTTCGCCAACGACTTGGCGAAGAGCCCAGTGCAGAAGGTGCGTGGCGCTGTGGTTTCGGCGAGTCGCGCTGCGAAGCTCGTGATCGACGCGAAGGTCGACTTCGACGCCGGGCTCGAAGGACCCGGAAACGACTTTGCCGCAGTGCACGATCAATCCTTCCACCGGCTTCCGCGTGTCTTCTACTTCGAAGCGCGCACCGTCGAGCTCGATGACGCCGCGATCACCCACCTGTCCGCCCTGCTCAGGGTAGAACGGTGTGGCGCGTGCAATGATCTCGCCGGATACGCCGGGGCCGAGCTCGTCAACCGAGGCACCGTCGGCGACAAGCGCAACGACTTCGCCTCGGGCTGTTTCGCTGTCGTAGCCGAGAAACTCTACCGCTCCGACCCGCTGTGCGAGCACCGGATACACCTCGGCGACGGCAGTGCTGCCTACCTTCGAGCCCTGGCTGCGCAAGCGCGCCTGCGCAAGCTCCTCGTCGAAGCCTTCCTGGTCGATCTGGAAGCCCTGCTCCTCGCCGATCACATTCTGAAGGTCGAGCGGAAACCCGTAGGTGTCGTAGAGGCGAAAGGCGACCTGCCCGGGCAGCGAACGCACGCCGCCACGCTCGATCCATTCATCGTTCTCGGAGATCAGCTGGAGTCCTCGGTCGAGGGTTCGCCGGAAGCGCTCTTCTTCTTGCTGGATAATCTGCTCGATGAGGGCGCGCCGCTCGCTGAGCTGAGGGTAGACATCGCCCATGTCGTCGACGACACGAAGCGCGCAGTGATGGAGGAACAGTTCGCCGATGCCGAGGCGGTGACCGTGGCGAATCGCCCGTCGCATGACGCGGCGCAGCACATACGCGCGACCGTCTTTGTCCGGGAACACGCCCTCGGAGATCAGGAACGCAGCGGTCCGAGCGTGATCCGCAATGACCCGCATGCTGATGTCGTCCTCGGACGGGCTCTCCGTGTAGCGCTTCCCCGAAATCTCGGAAGCCAAGTCGACGATCGGCCGCAACAGGTCGGTGTCGTAGTTGCTCAAGACGCCTTGTTTGACGACGGCGATCCGCTCTAGGCCCGCGCCGGTGTCGATCGAAGGAGCTGGCAGCGCCTCCATCTTGCCATCCGGGTGACGCTCGAACTGCATGAACACGAGGTTCCAGAGCTCGAACCAGCCGCGGCCGTCGGCGGCCGGCTCTTCGCCGAAGGTGCGTGGATCGACCTCATCGAGGCCGAGGCAATAGTGGATCTCGGAGCACGGTCCGCAGGGGCCGGTGTCGCCCATCTGCCAGAAGTTGTCTTTGGCGCCGCAGCGAATGATGCGTTCGTCTGGAAAGCCCGTGACGTCCTTCCAAATCGCCGCGGCTTCCTCGTCAGCCGGCGCAAGCCCTTCTTCCCCTCCGAAGACGGTGACGACGAAGCGCTCCGGGTCGAGCTCCAGCGCGTCGACGAAATAGTCCCAGGCGAACTTGATCGCGTCTCGCTTGAAGTAGTTCCCGAAGGAGAAGTTGCCAAGCATCTCGAAGAACGTGTGGTGCCGCGCGGTAACGCCGACGTTCTCTAGGTCGTTGTGCTTACCGCTGATGCGGATGCACTTCTGTGACGAGGTTGCGCGTGAGTATGGCCGCTCTTCTTTTCCGGTGAAGACGTCCTTGAATTGCACCATGCCCGCATTTGCGAACATGAGGGTAGGATCGTTCGGAGGGACTAGCGGACCCGAGGCCACCCTTTCGTGCCCGCGCTCCGCAAAGAACTGAAGGAACGATTCCCGAATTTCGGATGACGAGGCCATTCCCGACGATTGCTAGCGCTTGTGCAGCGCCCACGCAACGCCTGTGCTAGAGCTTTGGCCGTGTTGACGTGCCTGCGCGTCCGGAGCTTCGCCATCATCGAAGCGCTTGAAGTCGAGCTCGATGGCGGGCTCAACATCGTCACCGGTGAAACCGGCGCAGGAAAGTCGATCCTGGTCGACGCGCTGCAGCTAGTGCTCGGGGCCCGGGGACGGCCCGAAGTGGTTCGCACGGACGCCGAAGCCGCCGAGGTGGAGGCCCTTTTCGACCTCAGCGACCAGCCTGAAGCGCTGAGCGCACTACGCGACAAAGGCATCGAGACCGAGGGAGAGCTCTTGATCCGCCGGGTCGTGAGCGCGACGGGCCGCACCCGAGCATACATCAACGGGCGGCTCGCGACGCTCGCCCAGCTCAAGGAAGTGACCAAGGGCCTCGCCGACATCTCGTCGCAGCACGAATATCACTCGCTGGCCGACTCCCGGCATCATCTGACTTACCTCGATGCTTTTGCAGGCCACGCCTTGCTGATGAGCCAAGTTGAACAGGCCCATGCGGCGCTCGTCGAAGCTGGAGCGCGACTCGAGGAGGTGGTGACCGAAGAGCGGGGCAAGGCCGATCGCGAGGACCTGCTTCGCTACCAAGTCAACGAGATCGAAACGCTGCGAGAAGCGCTCGAGAACGAAGAGGCCCTCATCGTGGAGTGTGAGCGGCTTCGGCACGCGGAAAAGCTCGGTACGGCAGCGGGCCAAGCGGAGGCACAGCTCTATGCGGACGACGATTCGATCTGTGGCGCGGTCTCGAAGATCGCTTCGTCCGTGGAGCAAGCATCCAGCTTCGATCCGAGCTTGACACCCATGGCCGCGCAGGTTCGCGAGGCCCTCTTGCAACTCGAAGACGCGGCATCCGAGCTGGGAAGCTACGCGCGGGACCTTTCGTTTGATCCGAACCGGCTGGGAGCGCTCGAAGAGCAGCTCGATCGCCTGTCGCGAGTCAAAAGGAAATACGGAGATACAGTCGCGGACGTCCTCGCCCACCGTGACCAGGCTGCCGAGGAGCTCGATTCGCTCGAACGTTACGAGGAACGCCTCGACCGCTACCAGCGCGAGTTCGACGAAGCGTTCGAGGAGGCTTCACGCGTCGCGCTCACGCTTCGGGGTAAGCGCCGGACCGCGGCCGCCAAGCTCAGCAAGGCGATCAGCAAAGAGCTTTCCTCGCTCGGCATGGGCGAAGCGAAGGTCACGGTGGAGCTGGCGGCCCTCGAAGGCGGCGCGCGCGAACTCCAGGTCGAGGGCGCACGCCTTTCGCCCACGGGGATCGACCACGCCGAGCTTCTGATCGCGCCCAACCGCGGCGAAGAAGCCAAGCCGCTCCGCAAGATCGCAAGCGGCGGAGAGCTCTCCCGCGCCATGCTGGCAATCAAACGCGTCCTTGCCGGCCTGGGCCCCGCAAGCCTCTACGTTTTCGACGAAGTCGACGCGGGTGTCGGTGGCGCGGTAGCCGAGGTGATCGGTCGCAAGATCCACGAGGTCGCCCAACACAGCCAGGTGCTCTGCATCACACACCTACCGCAGATCTCAGCGTACGCCGACGCGCACTACCGCGTGCACAAAGAGGTCGTCGGGAACCGAACGAAGAGCGACATCCGATTGCTGTCGAGCAAGGAGCGCTTAGAAGAGATCGCAAGAATGCTAGGCGGCGTCACGGTCACAGACCAAGCCCGAGCCGCAGCCCAAGCCCTACTCCAAAGCGCCACCACCTGACTGCCACTGGCGCTGACACTGTCACTGTCGCTGCTTCGGCCCCACCAGCGTCCGCAGCATCGCCTCAACCACCACGTCCCCGCCCGCATCCCGAAGCGTCACCTTGATCTGATACTCCTGCTTGGCGCTGGAGCCAATAGGAGGCGTGCGGCACTCGCCGGTGATGGTTCCGCGGGCCTTCTTGAGGTAGTCGAGGCTCATGCCAGCGACGATGAAGCGCGCGTCGTCTGGCAACGAGTAGCCAAGCGCGAGGTTGCCCGTCAGCTCGACGAGGTTGGCCAGCGCGACTGCGTGGACGCACGACAAGTGATTTCGCACCGCCCGCCGGTCGGCCAGAGTCACCCGGGAATAACCATCGCCGAGCTCCTCAACCATCGCGCCGATCGACCCCGTGTAAGGCGCCAGCCGCCCGACCAGCCTGCTGTACAACAGCTTCCCTCCGGGAACGCGTTCCAAGCGATTCCACACGTCTCGAATGAAATTCGTCTTGGATTCTGTGGTTAGCGCTTCAGCTCTGAAAAACGTCGTGACGGCCATCGCCACAACCGTAACACACCAGGGGGCGGGACATATGCAGGGTACAACCTCTCCTTCATTCATCCCCCTGCCTGGTACCAAAGGTTTCACCAACTGGCGGCTATCAGGCAGGGACTATTTTACGCTCGACGCAGGACGCGGATCCTCAGCATGTGACCTGAACCTCACTCCGCAATGAGGTCGCCGAGCCGGGTCAGGCTTTCGTGCGTGCCACCCAAGGTGAGCTCGAGGTGCTTCGAGGTCATGAAGTAGCGGTACAAAGGATAGTCCCGGTCAAAACCCATTCCGCCATGAACGTGCTGGGCCGCGGCCACTACGCGAGCACCCGCCTCGGAAGCAAAGAACTTTGCGACCGCCAGCTCCTTGTCCGCATCGAGCCCTCGATCGAGCCGCCAGCAGGCCTGCCACATCGACGAACGCATCGCCTGCACATCGATGTAGGCGTCGCCAATCCGCTGGGTCACGCCCTGAAAGGTGCCGATCGGAACGCCGAACTGCTTTCGCTCGCCTGAATAGTTAGCGGTCATGAGGAGGGCTTGTTCGGCGATGCCATACTCGACGGCGCAGATGCCGAGGTTTGTCCGATCGACGAGATAACGAAGAACCTGTTCGCCCTCGTCGGCACCTCCAAGCACGTCGTCGGCTGCAACAGGGGCGTCCGTGAGCTCGAGGAGCCAGAGCGGCTGGCCGTTGGTGTCGCGCTGTGCACCGAGGCCAACGCCCTGAGCTTTGGGGTCGACCATCAACACGACGATCGAGCCGCTTTCGACGCGCGCCGGAACGACGATGCGGTCAGCGAGGTC
>CAZHPJ010000042.1:0-11254 GCA_964534585.1 uncultured Sandaracinaceae bacterium
TTGCACTCGGTGGTGGTGCGGCCGCCTTGACCGTCATCGTTAACGACCATTGTGATCTTGCCTTGGATGTCCACAGCGATGACGCACGAGACTTCGAGGCAATCCCCGACGGGGACCGGGCCGTCGGTGAACGAGACGCACAGGACCTTCCCATCGGCCGGATCACCGTCGTAGAACGTCGCCGGCATGGCCGCGCCCACGGTCCGGGTGCCGCGATTGCACACGGTCGCCGTCAGAACGCGTGTCTCCCCTGAGGTCTGGCAAACGTTTTCGTCGACGTCTCCTGTGATGTCCGGTTGGGTACCAGGGGCAGCTTCGCCCTGTACGTTCTGCCGGAAGTTGTTGAGAGCCGGGTCGCTGAAGTTGGCCACCCATTCTGAAGTCATGGGGACCGTCCCGTCGTCATTGATGTTGGTGACGGAGTATGTGTGCTGATTCCACATCGGACGTGACGAGACCCAGCGATCGAGTGCGTCGCGAAGGACTCGAAGGCCCACCTGCCCGACGCCAGGCGGGTGCTCGGCCCGACAGGTATTGCCGATGCCCGGAGTTCCCGAGATTGGCGCCTCGCATGAATAGCCTTCGCGGCACTCCGAATCATCCGCGCAGCGACAAAGCCCCTCAACACACGAACCGGACAGGCAGTCGGCCGCCACCTCACATCGGTTGCCCGGATGAATCGGATCGATCGCGGGGCAGGTCAAATTGCAGTTCGCGTTCGATCCGATCACGATCTCGGTGTTGGAGTCCCCGTCCGGATCGGCGACCACGGGATTTTCGAACCACGTGCACGAGGTGCGGAAGGCGGAATACAAGACCTCTCCCGTCGAGCCCTCATAGATGCGCGTGAAACACTCGTCGGCATAAACAGCCTCGGCGGCGCCATCGCCTTCGAAATCGAAAACCGAAGAGCCGGTACGCCTGGACGAAAGATCTTGCGAAGGAGCAGACCAGCGAATCTCCGTCGTGAGGCAGGTGGGGTCGGTCGCACAGTCGAGATCGAAGAGTCGGTAGAAGTTCCCGCCGGCGGATGCGAACTCCGGGCGCCCGTCATCGTCAAAGTCGCCTATCGTGGGTGGCCCACCGCCCTGAATGCCCGAGGTCACGTTGAGCAGCACTTGGCCTGACAAGGTCATCACGGCGGCTCTACCATTGCCGGTGGACACGATCTCCGCGATGCCATCAAAGCTATTGGGATCAAACTCCGCGGCGGTCGCGCCCGGCGTGCCAAAGTCCGCAACTGCCCAAAACTGGGCATCGCGGTTGAGCGGGTAGGCGATGTCCCATTGATCGGTGTCGGCATTCCAGCGGTGGATGTCGCGCGCCGTTATCTCGACCTGGCCGTCTCCGTCGACATCAGCGAGCGCGGGAACGCTCATCGCACCTGCACTCGCCAATACTTGGCCTGAATTCAATCGGTCGCCCGTCGGCCCGTCATAGACCTCACTTGCCGAGATCACCTCGGCAACGCCGTCGTCATTCAAGTCGTGTAGGGCCGGTCCGTCCCAACGCTGACCGTTGATGTTAGTGTCAAGTGCTACCCAAAGGACCGCGTAAGTCCCGGAAAGCTCGTCCCACGCGTACGCGATCAGGCCGCCTAACGCGCGATGCGTGACGATGTCGGGGAAACCATCGCCGTTGATGTCGCCAATGGCCGGTGACGAGGCTGCGATCATGCGGTTGCTTGGGTCGTCGAGGGTCGCGATCTGCTCACAGGTCTGGCCGTTCAAGATTCGAATGACTCCGAAGCGCGCGGGATCAGTGCCCGCTGCAGCCGGCGAACCGCCATCGAAGCCGTTGTACGTCACGATCACGATCTCTTTCGCGACACCTGAATCGAAGGGAAGGTCGGCAACCAGTGGGGTCGTCAGTACCTGAAGGTGGTCCGGGAAGGGGTCACCAGGCGGTGGTCCTGTCCATTCACATTGAACGTCAGCCTGAAAGAGACCAATCGTGATGTCACCGAGACAGAGCTCGTTTACATCACCACGTGGGCCCGTGCCGTAAGGGATGCACGTGGGCGCATCGCTCGGGACCGACAAGCAATCGACTCCACAGCAATAGGTGTCGCCGCCGCAATCGTCATCAGTGCCGCATGCACCATGGTCCTCTAGACACTCTCCTTGAACGCATACTTCGCCGACGAGGCAAGGACACGGCCCGGGCACCGAACCGTCTCCATTCGTGCCCCCATCCGTGGCGGCATCACCCCCGAAAGGTCCCCCATCGGCCGAGCCGGTAGAAGAGCCCGACGAGCAAGCCACCATCAAACAGATGCACGCTGGCAGGACGCACCTGGACCAAAGGACTTTCATCTCCCCCATAGCTACAAAGTAACGAACCAGGCCACGGCATGCCAACGAGGCCCGGTTTCCAGGGCGTAGTCGGGCTGTTGCCCTTGGCGCCCCGCGATCGCGGGACTGCGCAATCGCTTGGGTGCTCGGTTGGCACGAAGCCTGCGTTTCGCTAGCCTCGCACCGGAAGCATGACTCCTGTCGACAAGCTCGGCTTCACCTATCATTGGATCGTGCGTTTGTGCCGGTGACGTTCGCCGTTACGCGTAGGGATCTCTTGCGTGCGGCGTGTCTAGCGACGTTGGTGCTGCTGGCGCTCTCGGTCGGCGCCTGTGGCAGTGGCACGACCACGCAGGATCCTTCTACGCCGCTGACCTGCGCCGATCTAGAAGAGCCGCTGCGTCCTGAAGCGAGCGCGTGCGACGACGTGGATGCAGCCAAGCCATCCTCCTTGGTCGAGTGCCCGAGAGGCTCGGGGTACGTGGGTGTCTGGACGATCGATGCGGACGGCCTGCCCGCCTACGACTTCACGGCGGAGCAGCGCTGCGACGAGGCGGCGCGACATTGGAGTCCACGCTCGACGGTGCAGCGCGATCCGATCCACTTGATCGGGAACGGACGCGGCCTGGTGGCGATGGCGCATGCCTCCGCGGGCGTCGAGATCTACACGCAGGATCGCGGTCACAAATGGATCAACCGCGTGGATACCTGGTCCGATCCGGAAACGCCGGGCTATCCCCAGCAATTGGGTGGGGGCTTTTCATACTTGGTCGATGGCGCGCGAACCCTGAGCACGCGTTTCGAAGACTTGCCCCTCGGGAAGGCGACCGAGCAACAAACCCGCCGGTTCGGCGTCGGGTATGTCGAGACGGTGACGGACTTTGGAGATCTCCGGGTGCGGCGCCGCACGTTCGCGCCCGACGCGGATGCACGTGCCTTGGTGGCGGAGGTCGAGATTGAAAACCTCTCCGAGACCGACCGCGAGCTCGGTTTGGTCGAGCTCTGGGACGTCAACATGCATCAACTCCCCGTCGAGCTCGCGACCAGTGACCTGCTTGCGCCTGGAATCACGGAGCGGATCGATCGCAAGCGCCGCGCGCTGATGGCACAGTTTGAGCACGAGCTCAGCTACGACGCCGTGACGCGCGTGGCACAAGTCAGGACACGCGCACTGGACATGCCGGAAGGAATCACCGGGCGTGATGACATTGCCGACGTCGACTACTTTCCCGACCCGATCTACCTCGCTGTGCTCGACGCGGACGCACCCGTCGAAGCGGCATGGCTGGACGATCGCGAGCTCTGGAGCGAAAGTGTCGAGCGTCCGGTACCGAGCGATCTCGGGACATCGGGCTCTGCTGAATCTCGAAGTCTGACACTCGGCGGCGAGGGGCAGCACGCCATACTCGCCATGCGCGTACCCGTGACGGTGCCTGCGCGCGGCACAGCGGTGCGCCGCTTTACCTTTGGCTACGTCCCCGGAGGCGGGGAGCCCGATGCGGACATCGCAAGCCTCAGAGAGTCGGCTTCCGAGCTTGCTCTACGGACGGCAAGCTCCTGGCATGAACGGCTCGTCTGGGCCGCGTTTCCCGGTCTCGAAGACGCCGGAGCCATGCAGCGCGAAATCGCTTGGGCCTCTTACAACGCCCTTGCCAACGTTACCTTCGACGAATACCGGGGCCACCGAGTGTTGGGCCAAGGCGGGTCCTACAAATACATCCATGGTCTCGACGGAGCCATGGGTGACCTGGCGCTTTTTGCGGAATCGATGCTCCTCGTAGATCCAGAGGTCGCCAAGGAAACCCTGGCCTATTGTTTCGCGTCGCAACATGCGTCCACCGATGAGACGCCGTGGCGCTACCCATACGCGACGACCGGCGTCGGCAACTTCAACGATGTGGGCATCTACTACGATCGCAGCGATCCCTATTTCGTCGTGCCATGGATCACGGGCGAGTACGTGGCGTTGACCCGCGACCGGGGCTTTCTCAGCTCGAATATTCCCTATTGGCCGATGACCGCCCGCGAGAGCGGTAGCGTGCTGGACCACTTGTCGCGCACGATGGAGTACGCCACGGACAGCCTTGGCATCGGTGCGCGTGGGTTCGTTGCGATGGGCACCGGCGACTATGCCGACGGCGTGCTCAACCTCACCACGGAGGAAACCACGCGTCACGGCACATCGTCGCTCTACAATGCAGGCATGGCCGTCGCCGGGTTCCCGCTGGCGGCCGCGGTCGTCGAGCCTTACGACACCGCGCTCGCTACGGAGATGTCCGGCCTTTACGAGTCGCAGGCCGCAGCGTTCGAAACAGACGGATGGGGTGGCGAGTGGTTTCGTCGCGGGTTCGCAGACAACGGAAACCCGCTGGCGCCCGACTATCTGTTCCTCGAACCGCAGGTCCTCCCTGCCGTGGCAAACATCGTGGGTGATGCGCGGCGAGATCAGCTTCTCCAAGTGATCCAAGACCGGCTAGAAACCGATATTGGCGCTGTCTCCACGGTGGAGCTCACGGGGTCGAGCGGCGGCGTAGGCGGCATCGATCAGCCGCAGGTAGGGGGGATCTGGCCGGTTGCCAACGCGTGGCTCACCGAGATGTACGCGACGAGCGATCCGGGCGCTGGATGGAGCAGCTTCATTCGCAACTCCCTCACCGCACACGCGAAAGCCTACCCGCAACTCTGGTACGGCATCTGGACGGGACCCGATTCATACAATGGACCGGACAATGAACGCCCGGGCGAAGCCGACGCCCACGTCGCCACCGCACTGACCGACTACCCTGCCCTCAATGCGCACGTCCACACCAGTCCGCTCCGCGCGCTCATGGGTCTAGTGGGTGTATCGGGGACGCCGGCCGGCATCCGCATCGATCCACGCGTCCCTACGGAGACATTCACTGTGGTCTGGCCGCGTCTCACCGTGCGCAGTCAGCCCGACGCGACCCGCGGCGCCATCACAGCCTCGGCCGATGAGCTCATCGAGGTAGGCGTGACCGTGCCAAGCGCGCTCCGTCAGGGTGAGCTGGTCGTCACGGCGGCATCGACGACCGTGCCCTACCGGCGGGAAGCAGCGGTGGTGTGGTTCGCGCTTCCCGTGCAACGCGACGCGTCGGTTTCGTGGTCGATCACGCGTGCCCCGTAGACGCCACCGCCGCACTAGAAGGGCTAAGGCACGAAAAGCTCAGGACTGAGGTGTCCGATGGCGGCTGCGAGCTGGATCTGCGCGGAGTTGAACCTCAGGATCTGTTCGATGAAGGAGAGGCTGGCTCGGGCCTTCATGTTTTGGGACTGGATGACTTCGAGGCCGGAGCCGGTGCCTGCTTCGAAGCGGGCCAGCTCGATGGCGTAGCTTCGTTCGGCGGCGGCCACTTCGTCTCGAGCCGGTGGGATCGCTTCGCGTGCTGCTTGAACGTTGACCATCGCGGTTTCGATGTCGGCGCTAGCCTGCTCGGATGTGGCTTCGGCCCGAACCTGGAGCGCCTTGGCGTTGGCCTTTGCCGTGCGAATGCGCCCACCCTTTTCGAAGTCGAACGACAGGCCGATGAACGCGTAGGCGACCAGGGTGGTGCCAAGGGTCGACATGGTACGGCCGACAAAGCGTCCCCCGATGCTCGTGTCGAGCTCGGGACCGAGCAGCTCCCACCACCTTTGTTTGGCGCGGAGTGTGCCGCCCTCCGCTCTTTTGTGTGCGGCTTGCACGTCGGGGCGCGCGCGGCCTGCCTCGCCGGTGAGGTGCGCTTCAGAGGCGTCGTCGATGACCGGTCGTAAACCGATCCGCACCTCTTCGGTCGTGAGCATCTCTCCCAGATCCCAGCGCAAGAGCTGGGCGAGGCGGATGCTCGCGGCTTTCCAAAATGCACGCGCTTGAATTTCCACGCGTCGGGCCTGCGCTAGCGCGGCTTCGGCTCGCGCGACGTCGGCTCCCGACGCGACCTCCGCCACTGCTCGCGCGTTGGCAATGTCATAGAAGCGCTGGGCGTCCCGCACGAGTTGGGCGGCGATCGCCATCGAGGCTCTCGTCAGGGCGATGTCCTGATACGAAAGTGCCCCTTGAAGCATCGCTTGCCGCTGAGCCTCCCGGAGGTCGTAGCCCGCGGCATCTGCAAAGCGGCGCTCGGCCTTGGAACCCGTACCGGCTGCACCGGGGTTGTTGCGATAGAAAAACGCTGCAGTGGGCTCGAACCTCGCGAAGTTCACGTCGGTAACCACGCCAAGGGACCCGACCTCCCGGCCGTCCAGGTACCGCACGCGATAGTCGACGCTCATTCCGGGGAGCAACCTGCCGTCGTTGGTCTGAACGCGCCCCGCGGCCGCTTCGAGTCGAGCTGCTGCTTCGAGCACGGACGTCGGCTCATCCCTCGCAGTCTTCACGACCTCGGTGATCGAAACCGCCCGCACGTCTGTGGCGTCCGCGCCCTCAGCCGCCGCGAGGTCGACGCCGCCCGGCTCGACTTCTCCTTCCGCGTGCGCGTCGGCATGGAGCTCATGGGGCATGGACCGTTCAGTTAGGTGTGGGTCATAGCGACGGACGCAGCCTGAGAGAGCGCACAACGCAAACACCTGAGTCACGAGCAGCGTTCGGTGCAACATGTCACTTCGCTCCTTCCTCGATGGGCTCGCATGGGCTGCCTTCACGCGCGAGCGGCGACCCGGCCACCATGACCAACGTGCCGGTAGTAAGACCGGTCGCGACCACAGCGCGTCGTCCGTCGTCGGACGCCACTACGATCGCTTGCTCGTGAAGGAAGCCATCGCGCGCCACCAGCACGTAGCGCTGGTCCCCCTGCCCTCGCACCGCCCTCGACGGAATCGAGAGCAGGCCCTCCGGAACGTGGATGCGTAGGTACACCTTCCCGTACATGCCGGGGCGAAACGTGCCGTCCTCATTTTCCAAATCGACTTCTACGCGCATGGCTCGCGTTTGCTCGTCGAGCACACTCGAAACACGCGCGATCGTGCCCTCGAGCTCGCGCCCCGGGAATGCGTCGAGCTGGATTTCGAGCTCTGAGCCCACGGCCACGCTTGGCACGAGAGGCTCGGGGATCTGCAGAACCAGCCGAAGTGGGTCAGTGCGAACGACTTCGACAATCGGCCGCGCGCCTGGGGTGGTGCCCTCGCGAACGAGCGCGCCTGGGTGAAGGATGCGCTGGGTGACGCGCCCGTCGAATGGCGCGCGCAGCTTCGCAAAACCTGCGAGGGTCCTTAGGCGCTTGACCTCGGCACGCGCGAGATCGGCCTGGGCGACTTCGACCCGCCTCTTGGCTGCCGCATTGTCGACGTCCTGTTGAGGAATCGCCTCTTGGTTGGCCTTTCTGAGATCGCGAAGACGTTTCTCGATCATCGACGCAAGCTCGACTTCGGCAAGCTCCTGATCGAGCTGCGCGTTTGCGCTCTGAAGCTGGGCGTCCATCTCGGGGACCACGATGGTCGCGAGCACCTCGCCGGCTTCTACCGCGCTGCCGATGTCGACAGAGACCGATCGCAGATACCCCGTGACCCGGGCGTAGAGCAACGCGTCCTCCCAAGGTTCGAGCGTGCCCGGGAGCTCGACTGTTTGCTCTCCCTCGACCGGCACGGGCTTCGCTACGACGACGCGCAAGGGTCGGCCTTCTTCGCTCGGGTTTGCGCGAGATGACTCTTTGGCACAGCCGAGCACGCAGCCAGCCATGACGGCGACAGCCATCCAAGCTCTTGGGGAAGGTTCAAACATGGGCGGGCTCTCCGGTGACGGCGTCGAGCTCCGCATCCTCTTCGCGAGACTTCGGCGGCCGTTTCATCCAAACGTAAAGACAGGGAAGCACGAAGAGGGTCAGCACCATCGCGCCGAGCACCCCCCCGATGATCGTGCGAGCAAGTGGCACGTTGGCTTGCGCACCAGCAATCCCGAGCGCCATCGGGAGCAGGGCAAGCGCCGTAGTCATCGATGTCATCAAGATCGGTCGCAACCGCACACGAGCAGCCTCTTTCACGGCCTCGACGATCGGCTGCCCTTGCTCGACGCGCTCGTTCGCGAAGTGCACCAGAATGATCCCGTACTCGACCACGATGCCCGCCATCATGATGAGGCCCATGAGGCTTTGGATGTTCAGCGAGGTGCCGGTGGCGAACAGCACCAGTGCGACCCCGATGAAGCCGAGCGGCACCGTCAGCAGAATCATCAGAGGGTCGATGAACGAACGGAGCTGCGCGACGAGTAGAAGATAGATCAGCACCAGCGCCAACACGAAGCCGCGCGCAAACTGGCCGAAGGAAGCGCGCATGGATTGGATCTCGCCGCTTGCGCTCAGCGTGTAGCCGCGGCCCGCGTAGTCGCCGCCGATCTGGAACGAGAGGTTTCCGCGTTCATCGAGGAAGGGTTCGAGCGGGAGGTCAGCCGAGTCGAACAAGGCGTCCTCCATCGCGCTGACCACCTGCCCAAGGTTGGCTCCAGGCGCAACGTCCGCGTACACGTCGACCACGCGCGTGATGTTCCGGTGGCTCACGAACGACGGGCCGACTCCGCGCTGAACGGTGGCCACGGTGCGAAGAGGAACGGTGTCGCCCCCGCCCGCAGGAGTCAGAGGAATGTCGAGCAAGGTATCCGCCGACACGTGCTCGGACTCGGGGTATTGCACGCCGATGAAGTAGTGGTTGCCGTTGCGTGGGTCGATCCAGAACGATGGTTTGAAGTTGATGCTGGAGTTGGTCGCGGTGACCAGGTTGTGCATCACGTCTTCGGTCGTAAGCCCGGCCAGTGCTGCCTTCGTGCGGTCGATTTCGATCTCGAGCGTCGGGTAGTCGTTGCGCTGCGCGACCCGAACGTCTTCCGCTCCTTCAACCCTTGCCAACTGCCGAGCGATTTCCACACCGATCGTTTCGAGCACCTGGAGGTCGCTGCCTTTGACTTGGAAGTGAATCGGCGCGGGCTCGCCGAAGTTGAGCGCTGCAGTCATCATGCCGCCGGTGTCGAACGCGAACTCGGCTTCGGGGAAATCCCTCCGCAAGGTCTCGCGTAGGGTTTCGACCACCTCGAAGATGTCGCGGCGCCCTTCCTTGAGCTGAAGCAGCATGAAGGCATCCATCGGGCCGGTGTTGGGCGTGTACGCGGCGGGCCAATCCATCAGGACGCCGATATTGGTAATCAGCATGCGCAGAGCCGATTCCGGATCGTTCTCGACCGCAGGAAACTCCGGGTCCGGCTCACCAAGCTCGTCGATGACGGCACTCTCGACGGCGGCGAGGACCCGCTCGGTTCGTTCGATTCGCGTGCCGGAGGGCATTCGCACGTAGATCTGAAGCTGCGCCGCGTCGACGCGCGGAAAGAGCTCGGTTCCGGTCCGGGTCAACAGCAAAGCGGCGGCCACTGCCGCAATCGCAGTCGCGGTGAGCACCGCCCACCGGCCCCGGATCGCCGAAGCGATCGCGCTCGAATAACGACGTTGCCAACGGCTCTCGTGAGGCGCTCCAGCGTCGCCGGGCTCCAAGAACCGTGCGCAAAACGACGGCACCACTGTCACCGCGACGATGAGCGATGCGACGATGACAAACGTGGCTGCCCATGCGAGTGGCGCAAAAAGGTATTTCGCCATCCCCGAAAGGAAAATGGTCGGCAGGAACACGGCCGCAAAGGTCAGCGTGGACACCACGATCGACGGAGCGACCTCCCTCGTGCCGTCGAGTGCTGCACGCGCCTTGGATTTCCCGAGCGACTGGTGTCGAATGATGTTCTCAACCACGACGATCGACTGGTCGACCAAGATACCGATCGCTAGCGCGATCCCCCCGAGGGTGAGCGTGTTGAGCGTTTGACCACGCGCGAAAAGCCCAATCGTGGCCGCCAAAATCGCCAACGGGATCGCCACGACGATAATCGCCGTGGCCCGGAAGGTTCGCAGAAAGAGGAAGACGACGAGGCCCGCAAGGATCGCACCCAACAGCGCGGCAACCTGTAGACCATTGATCGCATCGCGAACGTACACCGATTGATCGAGCACGACTTCGAGCGACAAGTCCTGGGCGCGCTCGTCCATCTCGCGCAGCCGCTCACGGATCTGCCGAAGCTGGCCTTGGATGGCATCGACAATCTCGATCGTGTTGGCGCCCGGCTGGCGATAGATCGGGATGTAGACCTGACGCCGCCCGTTGATCCGCACGATGTTCGATTGGATCTGCGAAGAATCCTGCACGCTGGCGACGTCCCGCATGAAGACGACGCTTCCGTTGTGGGTCGCGATGGGCATGTCATTGAGCTCGGCAACCTTGGCCGGCATCGCGTTGGCGAAGATCTGATAGTCGGTCTCGCCAGCCTTCATGTTGCCGGCGGGGATGAACACCGATTGCTTGTTGAGCGCGCGCACGACGTCCATCGGGCTCAAGCCACGCGCCTCGAGCTTGTTGCGGTCGACATACGCAAGGA
The DNA here is from genome assembly GCA_964534585.1 of uncultured Sandaracinaceae bacterium. Classification (GTDB taxonomy): domain Bacteria; phylum Myxococcota_A; class Polyangia; order Polyangiales; family Houyiibacteriaceae; genus SG8-38. The sequence continues at coordinate 10,693 of CAZHPJ010000042.1, forward strand.
TGCGGCGAAGCTTTCCGCCGTAGACCGCCGGGGCGATCACCCCCGGGATCGATTGCAAACGGTTACGGAGCTCGAAATACGCGACGTCGTACAGCTCTTTCTCAGTCATGCTCGGCGACGACACGCTCACGAGGCACAGCGGCACCGACGCCGTCGGGTCGAAGGGCATCACCATCGGCGGCACGGTCCCAGGCGGCAGATAGAACATGTCGCTGACCGCGTACGAGGTGACCTGGCTCATCGCCGTCTCGAACGCGATCCCTTCACGGAAGAAATCCTTCACGATGCTCACCCCGAGCATCGAACGGGCTTCCTGATGCTCGATCCCCACCGATTGGCCGGTCCAGCGTTCGAGGCGGCTCGTGATATCGCGCTCCATCACCTCGGGCGGCATGCCGGGATAGAATGTAACGATCTGCACCGCCGGCGTCTTGAACGTGGGCAGCAAGTCCGCCGGCAGGGCCCGATACGAAACGGCGCCCAGCCCCAAGACGATGAGTGCCCCCACGGGAACGACGTACGGGCATCGAATCGCGCCGCGCATCGCTCAGGGCCCGCACTG
>CAZHPJ010000043.1:0-11195 GCA_964534585.1 uncultured Sandaracinaceae bacterium
GCCATCGGCAGCTGCGTCGGATACAGCGCTTCCGGGTAAGAAAAGAGCGGCGACCGCGAGTGCGGCCACCAGCGAGTACTTCCGATTGCTCACAGTCGATCCCCTTTACTACAAGCCGAGCGCAGGAACCAATCGCCGCGCCAGAAATTCCCGCAGCTCTGTCTCACAGCGTTGAGGCTCAGGGGCCGCTAGCAGGGAGAGCATTATGCGAAGCATGAATTCCATGGTTTCCGAGGCCTCTGCGTCGTCCCAGCCCGCGGTCTCGATGATTTCAGCAAATGCGATGCGCGCGAATGTGATCGACGCCGGCTGGGTGAAGCCCTGCAAAACACTCGCGTCGAACATGGCCGGCTGCCAAACCTGCCGGAGGACAGGGTTCTCCCGGATGGCGCGGATAGTGAATAGGGTTGCTTCGACGATCTTCTCGCCAGGGTCCGCGAATGCCCGAATGTGCTCCTGAACCTCGTTTGCAAGGCGAAGCCCCGCTTGAAGAAGCACTGAGCGAATGAGCTCCTCTCGGTCCTTGAAGTAGCGATACACCGTGGGTCGGCTCACCCCGGCCTCGAGTGCGACGTGTGCGATCCCCGTGCCCGCAATCCCGTCGCGGGCCACGCACAGTGCGGCGACCTCGAGTAGCCGCTCGCGAGCTGCCGTCCGCTGGGGGGGCGCACCATCCCACGCCTCGCGCTGCTTGCTGCGAGGTTCTTCGTCTGCGCTGCTGCGAGTCATGAGTCGATGTCAGGCGACCCGGCGTACCCTCCGGGTGCTCCCCTGATAGCACTCCTGGGGATTTTCCGCACCGCGCGCGGACCATCTACGAATGATGGCTGCTTGCGACTCGCGAGCTAGGCGAGCTCGTCTTCTCGCCGACGGGACGCGATGTATGCGACACCGCCGAGCAACAAGACCACGGCACTGCCCGCCGCGCTCGGATCGAACTCCGGGGCTGCGAAGCCCGCGCGATGATGGCGCACTCGAACTCGGTGCTTGTTGGCGTGTCGCGCCCCATGCCAGCCTCGAGCGTCCGCTTGGGGCGTGGGGCTCAAGATCCAAGCACCGATGACAAGTGACAGTCCCAGCAGCAAACGCTTCATCATTGGTCTTTCCTCCACCTGGGGTGGTTACAACACGTTACATTTGTACAGGGAAGAGAAGGTGGCTGCAAGTAAATCGCAGAAAAAAAGCCGATTTGTAATGTACTTTCCATTACTTCACACTTGCGTCTTTTGCTCTTGAAACCTTGCGATTCAGCTTACATTGCCGCATCGTGTCAGAGCAAGGTTTGCCATTTTGTGATCCGGCTGACGGGCCCATCCGCGTCTACTTTCAGCGCCAGTGCCGCCGCCATGCCTTGCCCTGGCGTCCGGCCGAGAGGATCTTCGAGGGATTCTGGATGCTTTGGGCCTCGGTGGTGAGCCGGCTCACACGATCGACGATTTACCCCCGGCGGGTCCTCTATGATTTGCTTCAGCGGAAAATTTCCGTGAATTTGTAAGTCAGGAGGCCCTCATGGCTTATCGGTGGCTTGGAGTGTTGCTGCTCTCAGCAGCATGCACAGTTGGTTGTGGAAACGAGGGGCCCGGAGGTTCGCGTGGTGAAGGCGGGGCCGGTGCAGGTGGTGGGACCGGCGGAGCCGGCGGGTCGCAGCTTTCGTGCGCGACGAGCGTGCTTTGCGCTTCGTGTCCTACCGAGCCCTTCTGCGAGTCGACCCAGGACTGCTCGGTTGGGTTCGTTTGCGTCGAGTCGGGTTGTGACACGCTCGATGGCGTAGCGATCAAACGATGTGTGTTTGGTGGCGGGGGTGCCTGCGATACCAGTGCGATGTGTCCGCCGGACCGCGAGTGCATCGACGTTCCGTCCGAAGGCAAGCGATGCATCAAGACGACGCCCGGCTGCAACACGGACTTCGATTGCATGCGGGGGTTCGCGTGTGAGAGCGGGAACTGCGTCGACCGCCGAGTGCCCTGTGCCATCGACGCACATTGTCCAAAGAGCCACTTCTGCGACGAAACGGCCAACGGCAGCTGGTGCGTGCGCGTCCATCGAACCTGCCTCGAAGATTTCGACTGCGTGGGCATCGCTCCGCGGTGCGCCGACATCGACGGCGACGGCACCAAGGAGTGCGCCGGTGTTGCAGATCCGAATGCGCCTTCGTCCGTCGCATGCATCAACTCCGCCTGCGCGGATGCGGCTGCTCCGGTTTGCGAAGTAGCGGGCGTATCGAGCAGCACAGAATGCGGTCAATACGGCCTCTGCCAAACCAGCGGTGACTGCGTGAATGGCTTCGATTGCGTCGGCCTCTGGCCCGACGGACGCAAGGAATGCGTGCCAACCGGCGGAAGCTGCTCGAACGTGAGCGATTGCCCGATTCAGCAAGTCTGCGCATCTCCGCGCGACGGCGGCGCGCCAGCCTGCCAGGCGGGATTCCAACCATGAGCGAGATTCAGAAGGCCAAAGCCGGCAGGAGGCTGTCCGCTGCCGGTTGCTGGACCTTTGCCTTTCTGGTGCTTTTAGTCGGTTGCGGTGATGCGTCGACCTCAGCCGCCTTACCAGGGCTCGGTGGGCCCGGCGGGTCGGGCGGCTCCTCTGGGGCCGGCGGCATGGTGGGTACGGGCGGTACCGGAGGTTCCCTCGGCCCCTGCGCCACCAACACGCTTTGCCATACCTGTCCCGATGCGCTCCTTTGCGACACCGATGGCGACTGTGCGTTCTCCGGCTACGTTTGTATCCCCTCGGGTTGTGAAACCCTGGGGGGCGCGGCGATCAAGCAGTGTCAGCCTTCACGCGGTGGCTCGTGCATCGACGACCGCGACTGCCCCAATGGGAGCGACTATGACTGCATGACCGTCGGGGCGGGTGGAAAGCGGTGTGTGCGGGTCACCGGGGGCTGCGACCCAACGACCGAGAGTTACGACTGCGTGCCCGGCTTCTCTTGCGAAGCAGGGACTTGCGTGGACCGCCGCGTGCCGTGTGACAGCTCCCTCGATTGTCCGAAGAGCCTCGTCTGCACGACGACGCCGACTTCGAGCTTTTGCGTTCGCGCGTTCCGGACATGCCACGCGGATGCAGACTGTGCCGGGTTTGGAAGCTTCTGCGCGGACGTCGACGGCGACTCGATCAAAGAATGCGTCGGCGAGCTCGGAAGCTCTGGCAGCGCGTGTCTCAACTCCAACTGTGGCGGGTCGACGCCCGTCTGCGAGGTGGGCGCTGCGCCGACTACAGCCACGTGTGCTGACTACGGCCTGTGCCGTTTCGATAGCGACTGCGACGAAACCGACGGCTTTGTATGCGTCGGCCTGTGGCAAGACGGGCGCATGGAGTGCGTGAAGAGCGGCGGCAGCTGCTCAGGAGTGACCGATTGTCCGCTCCAGCAGGTATGCGCAGCTCCTCGAAACGGTGGCTCGCCCAGCTGCCAAGCCGGTAAGGAGGCGATATGAAATCCCCAGCTCTAACCCCGCTATTCCTCTTTTCGTTCGCAGCTGTGCTGCCTGCGTGTCAGGGCGGTGACCCCGCTTCGGTAGGAGCGGCCCCAGAATCCGTAGTCGTGCCTCCGGCGTCCTGCGCAAGCGGAGACCCTACCTGCAACGTGGCGCTCGACTATCCGACGCAGGCCGACCTCACGGCAGCGAACTCACGGAACCTCACCTTCTCCATGGCCGACAATGCGCTCACTCTGTTGTCGGGCAGCGGAACGCTGGTCGATACGGACGGAGATGGCGTGCCTGATCCCGCCGACGACTGTCCCGGTCCCGGCTTTCGCCTGCCCTGTGATGGCGACGCGAGTAACGACGGCGTGTACCAGACGCTCTACTTCGATGCGGGCGGTGGCGGGACCGTCCCGGTCGACCTCGAGTTCGACGCCTCGATCAAGAGCGCAGACGCCTACATCCTGATGGACAGCAGCGGCTCGATGGGCGGGGAGCAGGTGCAACTCATCACCGATCTAACGACCGGCACCTTCGTCGATCCGAGCAAATGTTCGAGTGGCGTGGGAACCGGGTTGGTCGGCGCTATGCAGTGCTTCGTGCCGGACCTTTGGATGGGCCTCGGGGAGTTTCGTGAGATTCCACTCTGGCCGCACGCCGACCCTTACGACCAGACCCCGTATCACCACTACCTCGATGTGACCTACAACCTCCAGCATCTCATCGATGCGGCGTCGTCCTTGGTCATCCATGGAAACATCGACTCTCCCGAAGCGGCGAGCCAGGCGATCTATTCTGTCGTGACCGGTAATGGTCTCGGGCCGTTCGTGCCCAACCGTGGCTCCTGTCCCGCAACGCCCGCGGGCCGCTGGGGTTATCCCTGCTTTCGGTCGGGCGTGCTTCCCATCGTCCTCCTGTTCAGTGACGCGGAGATGTGGAATGGGCCGCGACTGGCGAGTCCCCAGTATACGAATCCGCCGTTCGACGGCGTTCTGGGCGCCGGCGTGCAACTCCCTCCGGTCGAGATGTCGCCGGACGTGCTTTACTCGGGCGATCCGTTCACCGCTTGGGACCTCGGCGACCTCACGAACAAATCGCTCACGGTCATGGGGGCCAACACGAACCTCGGCAACGACGCGAGGACCTGGGATGTGGGTGCATGCCTGCGATGCGGCAGCTCGGGATGCTGGACCGACGGCCGCGACGCGTTCGTAAAGTTCTCGCTCAGCGCGACGATCAGCCCATTCTTGAGTGGGGAAGGCACCACGTATCCGACCGCCAATGTGGCGGTTTTCGATTCGACATTGGCCCCTCTGGACTGCGATTCAGGGCCCGGCGGCGGTGACTACTGGGGACGGCTCACGCCGACGCTCGCACCGGGGGATTGGTATCTGGTTTCCGATGCCGGCGTAGCACCTAGCTACTCGATAGCAGAGCGGCGGGGGCCCTATCAGCTTCGAATTCAAACCACCGCTGGCGATCCGAGTTGGCAAACCGCTGACTTGCCGATTCCGTGGACCGACGTGGAAACGGCGCTGCTCGCGACGGGCGTTAAGTTCATAAGCATTGTCAGCCCGAACTGGTCGGGCCTGGCAGCGCTTCCAGATACGACCGAGCTCGGTATCGTCACAGGCTCGGTCGACCAGTCCGGACAGCCCTATGTCGAGACGATCGCAGCTGACGGCAGCGGGCTCGCGTCGGCGCTTCTCGACGCCATGCATTCCCTGGTTGACCATACGCGTCGCGACATCTCCATCGTCCCTGAGGACAACCCGGCGACCGGTGCCGTCGACGAGACGGGTTTCGTGACAGCGATAACCGCAACCTCCTGTCCGACCGGGGGAAGCGACAAATGTCTTGGCGTCAGTGGAGGGGGCGACGCCTGTACAGGGTGCGTACAGGACACCGAGGTCAAGTTCGAGCTCCTACTGGGCAACGACTTCGTCCCTCCGGTCCCCATAGCGCAGGTGTTCGATTTCGAGATAGCGCAGGTCGCCGATGGGAGGGTCGAGCTCGGCAGAGTTCCGATACGCGTCTTGGTGCCGGGAGTGGGTGGTTCCTACGGTTCCGGTTTCTACGAGAACACCTACGACTCGGATCTCGTGTGCCAAATGCCACCGGAGCGGCCGGATTGGGGCGTGCTCACCTGGTCTGGATCGACGCCCTCGGACAGTGCGGTCGAGTTCGAGATCTTCACCGCCAACAGCGTGGCGGAGCTCGACGCCCAGATCCCGGTATCGATCATCACCGACGACGTAATACGGACATACGACGTAGGCAATGAGCTGCTCGCTGCGGGGCAGTCCAACTACATGCCCTTCCTTCGTGTCCGGGCGAAGCTCCAGGCATCGAGCGACAACCTGACCGCCCCCCTCTTCGAAGGGTGGTCGATGGAGTTCAACTGTATTCCGTTTGACTAGCTACGCTCGATGTAGCGAGTGGACCTACCGGTTGCCGCCCTTGATGAGCGTGAGCATCGGCTTTGGCGCGTAGCCGGCGAGGTAGCCGCTTTCCTCTGCGACGTAGACCCAGCCGCGTTCGTCGACTCGCATCAGGTCGGGGACGAGGTCGCAGGGTAGGCTAATGGAGAGCTCCTGGCCGTCGGCGGGGCGCACGACGTGCACCGACGATGCCGGGACGAAGAGCGCGCCGCCGCGCAGCACGGGCTCGAGCCGGCGAGGGATTTCGTCTGCCAGTGCGTCGGCGAGGTTCGCGCTCCAGCGAACGTCACCAGAGCGCACGTCGAGCGCGCTGAGCTGGCCGAACGGTGCGTTGACGATCCAGGTTTCGTCGAAGGTCAGCCCGGCGCCGCCGATACCGAGGCCTGGGTCCTTGGTGTCCCAAAGAGGCTTGCCGGTTTGCAGGCAGTGCGCGGAGAGGTTGGCCTCTTCACCGGCTGTCGAGACGAGCACCACGTTGGCTGCGGCGCATGGGTCCGAGGTCGGCGGCCCCTGAAGCTCGCGTTGCCACCGCGGCTGGCCGCTGTATAGGTCGATTGCGAACAGAGCGCCCTCACGCCGGCCTCGAACGGCAGCCGCAATGACCGTTTCGTTGCTGACGAGCGGCTTGAACTGAAAGCACCCGCGTTCGGCAAAACGCCAGACGTCCTCGCCGGTGGCGATGTCGAGGGCATGGATTGCCTCCTCGCCACACGTCACCAGGAGCACGCGGCCGACCTTGGTCATGCGGAACTCGCCTCCGCTTCGCGAGGCAAAGCGCCATCGAGGCTCGCCGGTGCGTATGTCGATCGCGACGAGGCGGTGGCTGCCTTCGGTGAGGACCGCGACCGGCGGTATCTTGCCCCCGCCCGCCATCAGCCCGACCGGGGGGCCTCCAATACGCGGGGTGATGTGGGTAGAGCAGTAAGGCTCGCCGTCCTCCACATTGCAGAGCTCGACCTCGCCGTCCGCCGACAGGCGGATCAAGACCGAGCCGGCCATCAGGGTCGTCGACGCTTGGCCCGGGCGCGCCCAAAGGACCTTGCCGTCGTCGCGCGATACGGCGACGACGTGGGCCTGTGTCGCGATGACCAAACGATCGCCGCACATGAAGACCGAGTTCGCGTCGAGACCTTCGAGACAGATGCGCCAACGCTCGTCGAACTGCAGCGATGGGAGCCTGCCGGGTGCGGCGGTCTCCTGCGGTTCCGCACTGTTGTGGATGCGCAGGCGGTCGGGGTCGAGATTGACGAAGCTGTCGGCGCTTCGGCGGGCGCGGATCTCGCGGCGGAGCGCCCGCACCTCTTGGCGAAGGGCGCGGACGCGGAGGTTGCGACTTTGACCACGATCCGCAGCGACCAGACTTCGAAGCAGATCGCTTGCGAGCTTGAGAATCGGTAGCGCGGCCTCAGCGATCGTGAGCGACGTTGCGGTCAGGTCGCCAGCCCCGTCCGAGGAGAGCTCCACGCTCACCAGCTGGTGGCTCGACTTTCGCATCGCGATCTGAAAGGCACCGGCGCGAAGGCGAACATGCGTCGGCCGCGCGCTGTCCCATGACTCGATGAGGGTTCGCACTGCGACGACCATGCGGTGGGCCGCCAGCATGATCGGGCCTCGCACCAGGGAGAGCCGGCGTCCTCGAACGAAGGCCCACAGATGTCCTGTGAAAAGCAGCGCGTGTACGTCGGCCCGCGCCGATCGCCCGTGGGCAGAAGAGGAAGAGGGGTAGACAGCGGCCTCGTAGCCGAAAGCAAGCGGCACGTGCTCGCCTGGCGTGTCGAGCTCTCCGCCGCGCTGGTTCATCGGTGCGACGAGGCCCTCGGGGTCGGGCGTCATCTTGGTAGCTAGCGCTCGCTCCGCGACGCGGATCGCGATCTGCCGGGCGGTCGGGTCGATCTCCTCTCCCGCCATTTCGAGCATCGACTGTGCACAGCTGTCCAGCAGTCGGCGAAGCGGGACCGCACGATCGAGCTGATAGACGACCGGCGCGCTCGCGGTGCCATAACAGCTGACCAACACAGAGTCTCCGCGGCGAACCAATGCGTACTCCACCGCAACCGTGGCAAGGGGCAGAAGCGCCTTGCGTTTGGAGCCGATCGCGAGCGCCGCTGTGGCCGCGGTGAGCTCTGCCAAAGCCGGGGTTTCCACGTCGAGCCCCCCGCCTAGGAGGAGACGTGCAACGCCGGGATTGGGGCGTTTCTTGGCGTATGAGAGCGATTCGTCCAAGTGGGCGACCATGTAATTTTTCCCGCGCGAGCTGGGAAGAAAATGGTACTTGGTGCGTTCAATTTGGATCCAATAAAAGGCGAGTTGGCGCATATGTTGACAGCGCAGCTTCACCGAGGAGCTTGCGCATCGCGGCAGCGAACGACTCGACCGAGTGATGTTCAATGAGGTAGCGGCCAGCTCGTTCACGGATGGCGACCGCAGTGCGATCGTCTCCGAACAAGCGCATCGCTGCTTCGGCGAGCGCATGGGGATAGTCGTCCCGCACCGTGATGCAGGCGCCCTGCACGGGAAGCTCTGCCGTAGCCCGCTTCATCGCGACCACGGGGAGCTTCCGGGCGAATGCATCGAGCATCTTGATCGGGAGCCCGCCTAGGGTCCGCCTCGGGATCCAAGTCAGGCTGCACGCAGCGTGTGCCAATTGGCGGGCCCGCTCCCCGTTGATACGGCAGAAGTGAACGGAATCGGCGACGCCTAGGCGCCGTGCCTCGAGCCGGGCAGGGCTCGGGTCGGACTCCGTCGCAATGAGCAGCCGCGCTTTCGGCTGTGCTTTTCGTAGAATGACGAGAGCCTCTATGAGGTATTCCCAACCCTGATAGCGATCGAGGTTGCCGGCGTAGAGGCAAATGCGTGCGTTGGCTGCAAGACCCAGCGCGGCACGGGCTTCCTCCCGTGTCGGCTGAGGCGCGGCCGGAATGGTCCACGGCACCGGCAGGTACTGCGCGCCTCGTCCGAGGAGCCGGGTAAGCGAAGGCGCGACGGCCGCAACGCCGGCGGCACGCGCGCAGACGCTCCGCTCGATCTGCTTTGCGATCCCGCTGACGAAGCGGCTCTGCAGGGAAGGGAAATACACGGGGAGCTCACGGCTGAGCGAGGTGTGTGCGACGTAGTAGACGGGGGTGGCGTGCGCCGCGAGCGCCGCGAACGCGGCTTCGATGTGATGCGCGACGATTGCTTTCGGTCGGAGGCGCAGTACGAGCCGGCGCGTTTCGAAGATGCACCGGGCGTCGAGCGCGATCTTCCCCCAGGAAGGACCGGAGCGCAGAGAGCGTACCTTGGGGAAGTCCGGGATACGGTGGATCTCGTAAGGCGCGTCGATCTCGTACGCTGCCTGTGCGTAGGTCAACAAGTGCGTTGGCTGCCCCGTGCTCGCGGAGGCCGGAAGCATGGCGGCGAGCGCAGCCTGCGTCCCCTGATAAGTAGGAAAGGGGAGGCATGCGACGTGGAGAATCATTCGATGTAACCCAACGCGCGGAGGCGCGATTCGACGAGCCCCTCGTTTCGCGCCGCGCGTGGCGTGGCCCTGCTTGTTTCGGGGAGCGGCTGCGCTGTCATGCCCCGGCCATCGAGCAGTGCCTCCCAAAGGACCCGCCCTTTGAACGAAGGCGGCACCGAGAGGTCTAAGCGGCAGAGCAGCGTTGCGGTCAGATCTGCGATGTGTGCGTCGAGCCGTCCCGCTGTTTGCACCCTTGGTCCGGCTAGTGCCATGAATCCGTGCGAACGATGGCTTCCCGGGAGGCTCCGGCCTTTCTTGCCAAGCTTTTCGTGGTTGGCGAGCTTGCGAAAGGGGCTGACCCCTGCGTTCGGCCCCGTAGAGCGACTTCGTCGCCACGGGGCTGCGCTCGCCCAAGCGCGGCTTTGCCGCGGCGGGGGCGAGCTTGGCATCAGGTTGTAGGAGTAGCCGTCGTCGAGGTGAAGGTCGACGAGCAGGTCGGGCGCGCGATCCAAGTAGGGCCCCTCGAAGAGATCCTCGCGCGGGATCACGTCCCGAAAGACCGGTTTGCCACTCCATGGGTCCCGCGTTCCGAGCAACGCCGCGCGCACTCGTAGGATCGTCTCGCGTTTCTGCTCGTTTCGGACGATGCCGCGTGGCTCCCGGCCGGTCATGTTGAGGAAGATGCCGGGGAAGTAGTTCAGCTCATCGCTGAACGCGACCGTGTTTCGCATGTCGATTGCGCCAAAACGGACGCTCGACTCCAGGCGACTCGGGAGCCAAGCGTTGCCCAAGCGAAAGAGTCGTTCGCGGAGGCGCGGTGGAAAGCGCCGCAGCGCGATCTCTTTTAGTCCCGCGCCGTAGCGTCTTCGCGGCTTTCTAAACCGAAGCAAGCCGTGCTCGGCCAAGAGGCGATTGAGGTACAGCACTTTGTCGGATGAGCCCCCCGAGCCGTGGTCACTGAGTACCGTGACTTCGGTTTCGTCGCCGCCTGCGGCTTCCAAGAGCGAGCCGACAGCCTGGTCGAGCGCTTCATAGACGTGTAGGAGCCCGCACCGCCGTCCAGCAGACACGCTTGCGGGCCGCCGGGGTGATTCCGGGTCGTGGTGCGCCCAGAGGTAGTGCGATGCTGTATCGCTTTCGCCGAAGTATACGGCGAAGACATCCCAATCTTGCCGGTCCAGCAACCATCGCGCCCAGTCGGTCTTGCGTGCGATCCGCCGCTCGAGCGCGGCCGGCAGCCGGTCGATCCAGGCAGGCGTGTCCGCGTGAAACTCGTCCACGTCGTCGAAAGTCGGAGCACCGAATTTCTGCACCGTTTTGTCGTAGAGCGACGGCGGCCACATGAATGACCGGTCCGCTTCGAACGCAACCGGGGCGTCCCAACCGCTCACGAAGATCCCATGCTCGATCTCTTCGGGAGGCCACGTCGCTGGGAAGCTCAGGCAAGCACAGCGAAGCCCGAGCTGATCCATTCGCTTGAAGACGGTTGGCATTTCCCGCACCGTCCCCGCGGTGAAGCGCACCCGGTATCCCCTACGCGTCGTGAAGTCGAAGACCCCATGACGAGCAGGGTCGACGCCGGTGAGGAAGGTGGTCCAGTTGGGTAGAGTGGCCGGCGGCTGCACCGATTCGAGAGCGGCGAAGACGCCACGGGCCATCACGGCGTGAAGGTGAGGGAGATGGCCGGGCCCGAATTGTTCCACCAAGCCGAGATCGAAGCCATCGAGTCCCACCACCAGCGCTCGGGCTCCCATCCGGCAAGCCTAGCGCAAAAAAAAGGGGACAGTCCCCCCCCTAAAACGACCAAATTCACTGCCGCTGACACTGCCGCTGCCGCTGCCACTGCCACTGACACTGCCACTGCCACTGACACTGACTCTTATACTTACG
>CAZHPJ010000044.1:0-11163 GCA_964534585.1 uncultured Sandaracinaceae bacterium
GGCTCGGTCGACCGTTCGTGAGCGGCAAGGTTCGCGATGATTTGCGCGCGCAGAGTGTCGTCGGCCCTAAGCACCACTCGGTTTCATTCTGCGAAGTTGGTAGCGGTTTGATGACACGGCGACAACCTGACCGTTGGTGTCCTCGAGCTCGCACTTCCAGTCGTAGTCCGCCTTGCCGACTTCGTTGGCCGTCTCTTGAACCCTGGCCGCTTGGTCTGGGTCGAGGCGAACCTCGACCGTGATGTCGGTCGCCGCCGGTTTGAGGAACTTGATGTCCATCCCCTTGATGAGCGGGTAGAACTGGCTCGCATCGAACGTCGACAGAAAGATTGCGCCGCCCGGCAGCTCGGCCAGTGTGAACAGTGCCCCAGCGTACATCGTCCCGACGTGATTGATGTTCGGCCCCAACGGCATCATCATCTTCACGTATCCAGGCTCGAGCTCCAGCACCTTCACTTCCGTCCGTCCCGCAAACGGAATCCCCTTCTCGATCACGAATTTAAAATCCATCCCATGGACATATAGAGGGGTTGGACCCCTTTTTGAAAGGGTTAACCCTGGGCCATGGTGCGGGGCAGTGGGACCCTGTCTACGGGGCGTTGTTCGCGGCCTGGTTTACCCAGTAGTTCAAGACCTCGAACTGCTGGCCGCCCGCGCCGGAGTAGATGTAGCTGAAGAGGCCGAAGCTATAGGGGTTGGCCGTGAAATTTTCGGTGTCCAGGTTGGCGACGGTGCCGGTGTAGCTGGTCTCGCTGCCGCTGCTGAGGGTGATGGTGTTGCCCTCGCCGTAGCCAACGCTCATCCCAGTCACGACGACGCCCGCGGTGGCCTTGATCTCCAGGCTCGCATTCCAACTATACGAGGAGCCCGATGAAGTCTCCTCGAAAACGTTGACGCCGACGCTCACGTTACCTCCGCCCTCACCGACGTCGACCTCACGTGATTCGATCCCCTCGAACTGGCTGAGCAACGAGCTCTTTTCCGCGCGGCTGGGATAGCTCGTTGGATCACCCGCGACATGCTCGAACACACGGGCATCGATGTGAAAAGCGTCCGGTGTAATCGCCTCGTTGTAGAACTCTCGCCTCGTGAGCACCGTGATCGGCTCTCGAGGCAAGGAGACCACGACCTCGCCTCCGACGAGCTCCGGGTTCGGGTGCGAGACGATGGTGTACGTGTACTGATCGATCGGGATCGTCGTGAAGAGCACGCCGTCTTCGATCGGTCCGGTCGTGTGCTCCACCCGTTGAGTCAGCGTGTACGCGGTCCCTTGTACCGCGGTGGCTTCCGCGGAGAACGTTGCGATCGCTTCGAAACCGCCCACCTTGACCCCGAGCGCCGAGAACTCGGTCTCGAATCCAACGCTTGCGCTTGCCGTGATGGTTTGCGAGCTTTCCGTGCTGGTCGTACTGCTCTCCGCGGTACCGTAGGACGTGCGGCAAGCGTCCGCGTTCTGTCCCCAAGCTTCATTGCAGGGTGCTGCCGCCATCGCTGCGATCAAGATTGGCTCGGTGAAGATGAGCTTGTACGTGCCGCTCGAGTACCCGAGCGCGATACTATCGTCGTCGACGTTCACGGGCACGATCAGCGGGTAGTCGGGCGACGAAATGGCGTTGATGCGATCGATCTCACTGAAGCCGTCGATCATGTCGAGTGCCCACACTCGCACGTCGCTTTGGGCGTTGGAGATGTAGATGATGTCTTCGCGCTTATCGGAGTTGACGTCGCCGACCACCATCGTACTGTCCTCGTAACCGAAGCGCCTGCCGCCGTCGCCCGACTCCCAGATGATCTCGCCGTTTGGAATGGCGTAGGCCTCAGTCCAAGGCGGCGCATTGATGAAGTCTTCAAACACGAACTGGTTCGCCTGGATCTCGTCGATGCCATCGCCATCGATGTCGAGCGCGTTTACGTGCAGGTAATTCAGCCGCAAGGATTGCCCCGACTCCGAGAGCTGCCGCCATTGCGGATCGAATTTCGTCGCGGTCACCTGAGCCAGATTTCGCTTGGCGTCGTCGAGCACGGTGATCATGTAGCCCCAGCTCTTGATCGACGTGGTGCTGCCCGAGATGTTCGTCAGGCCGCCCAGCACCAGCTCGTCGAGCGGATCTTCGTCGAGGTTGCCAAACGATACATCGGCGACCTGGGCGGTGAAGACCTGGCCATCCACCTCGGCACGGATCGGCCCCGACGAAAGCACCGCGCGGCCTCGGCCGGCGTCGTCGAGGACCAGGTGCTGGCTCCGTCCTTGCGAGCCGCTCTTCTCGTTGAAGACGACGGCAAGCTCCTGCCCCAAGTCGTAGTCGAGGTTACCCGCGTCCATCGCCATGTGGTACGTCCACCCCGGCTCGGCCGGCGTGATAGCGACGCTATCGCCACTGAGCTCGAGTCCTGTGGCGCCCTGCTCCAAGAACACGATCTCGCCTCCTGTCGACAGCACGATGCCAACCGCTAGGTCGTGCGTGGAGTCACCGTTGAAGTCACCGGCGACGATTGCCAAGCCAACCGGGTCTTTGTCGCTCACGATGATCGGCTGCGACCTCGCGAAACCATCCGCCTCATCGTCGATGATGATCAGCTCGACGAACGGCTCGTTGAACTCGTGATAGACGACCGCCAGCTCTTCGATGCCATCGCCATCGAAGTCACCCGCCGCGGCCGCACGTACATGCTGTGGGTTGCCGCCAGAGGAGTTGATCCAAGGTGTCTCCGCCTGCGGAATATCGTGAAGAAGAACCGCGTCGAAATTGTTGTTCTGATCGGGTCGCTCCTTGACGACGGAGAGCCTGCTGCCCGCCGCGAGATCGGTTTCGAAGCCAAGGAATGCGAGCTCGGCGAACCGTTCGATCGCCGCCGACGATCCGAAAGGCGCATAGTCGTCTGGTAGAGGGTCCCCGTCGCTGTCGAGACGCGGCGTTTGAGCCGTGTCGATCTGGAAGTTGTCGAGCACGTCCTCGACCGTCGCGGCAGGGGTGATCTGCATGTCCCCGGCGTCACCTCCGGAGCTGCACGCCACGACGCTCAGCGACAGGCCAACCAAAACCAGTGGCGCAATAAATGCGCGCTTAACGAAACTGAAACGCAAATTCATCACGCGAGACTAACCCGTCCCCACTCCCAGGAGCAATTCCCAAGTCCGCGAAATCATGACGGAAGGTGCGCGGTTTGCAGGGATCGGAGATGGCCAGTTCCGCCCTTGGGTCCTATCGTCGCGCGATGCAGGTGATTCCCGTAGCGTGTTTGAGCGATAACTACGCCTATCTCGTCATCGAAAACGGCCAGGCGGCAGTGGTCGATCCCTCGCAGGCGGACCCCGTGCTGAGGGCGGTCGAGGAAGCCCAGGTGAAGCTCACCGAGATTTGGCTCACGCATCACCACTGGGATCACGTTGGCGGGATCGAGGCGCTGATCGAAGAATGTCCTATCCAGCACGTGCGGGGGTCGCGGTACGACGCTGATCATCAACGGATTCCGCGGCAGACGGTCGCCCTTTCAGACGGCGACTCCTTTGATTTTGGTGGCATGACGGTTGGTGTCGTCGAAATCCCCGGCCACACGCTCGGCGCCATCGCGTTCATCGCCGAGGGCAACCTGTTCAGCGGCGACACGCTCTTCATCGCAGGTTGCGGCCGCGTGTTCGAGGGGACGATGGAAATGATGTCGCAGTCGCTCGCGAAGCTGCGCTCATTGCCCGCGGACACGAAGGTGTGGTGCGGCCACGAATATACGGTCAACAATCTTCGATTCGCGAAGACGATCGAGCCCAGCAACCCCGAGGTCGAACGCGCGCTGCAGGAAGCCATCGTCACTCGGAAGGCAGGGCGATTCACCGTGCCTGGACAGCTCGGTCGCGAGCTCGCAACGAATCCGTTCCTTCGCTTCGACGACCCGGGAGTTGCTGCCGGAAGAGATCCCGTTGCGTCGTTTGCGGCGATTCGCGCGGCCAAAGACAGCTTCTAGCGGCGCATCTTGTCGATCGATTGTTTCATGATCGAAAGCATCCAACCTCTTGGCAGCAACTTCGACAGCAATCCGGCGGACATGCGGTCGGCCCAGGTTGGAACGACGACGGGTTGCTTGCCGAGGGCGCGGAGCGCGCCGAGCGCCACCGGCTCAGGTCCGGTCAGGGGAACGTAGAACGGTAAGTCGTTCCCGAGGTTCTGGTCCTGCACTGGCTTGGTGTCCGTCATGCCTGGGCAGACGGCCAGGGCATCGACGCCGCTTCCGCGGAGCTCTGACCACAGGCCCGCGGCGAGGTTCAAACCATAACCCTTCGTTGCGGCGTAGTGACAGAAGTATGGGGAGCCGGACAGCGCAGAAACCGAGGAGACGACGAGGATCCCTCCGCGTCCGCGAGATGCCATCGCTTTTCCAACGACATACGTCAGCACGAGTGTGGCACGGCAGTTCAGGTCCAACGTAGCCAAATGCGCGTCCAGTGAGATGTCGAAGAACGGATCGAGCAACGAGATGCCCGCGTTGTTGACGAGGAGTCCGATCTCGTACGTGCTCGCCCACTCCTCCGCCCTTGCCGAGAGGCCTGGCTCCGCGAGATCGCATATGAGTGGGCGCGCATCGATACCGTGTTCGGCAGCGACCGCTTCAGCGAGCGCGACCGTCTCGTCGGCTTCCCGATCGACGAGCAGGAGATCAAACCCATCGGCCGCGAGATAGGTGGCAAACGCTCGCCCGATCCCCCGCGCTGCCCCGGTGACGAGCGCGTAACCTCCGTAGCGGGTGTGCAGTCCGAGCTTCACCGAGTCTCCCAAGCCGTTCTTCCTCACGCCGTGGTCAATCGACCCTCGGCACGAGTGCGGTCGTGAACCAAGAAGGCGAGCCAAACGACCAAGAGCCCCGCAATGCCGCCGAATCCGAAGAATGGGCCGAGCCAGGTCGGCGCGCCGAAGGTGAGGTCGTGAGCGGCTGCGGTGAGTGCGAGCATGGTGCCCCGCGCGATCGCGACCGCGATCACCGATTCGCTCCGCACGCGCAGATACACCAGCACCCAAGATGCGACGATGCACCAGGGAAGGGCGAGTGCCACGCTTCGGAGGCCCGGCACGCCGTACAGGTTTCCAATTGCCACCGACGGAGCGAGCCACAGCCACCACAAGAGGCCGATCTTCGTCGACCGAGCCCAGAAGTCACCGGATACCTCACGAAAGTAATAGCCGCGAAAAGCGACCTCTTCGCAGAGCCCCGGGATGAGGTTGAAGGTCAGCCCCGCGGGCATCCCCAAGACGATCAACATGAGCGGATGCGGCGGCGGGTTCTCCAAGAGGTACTCGTTGAACTGTGTCAGTTGATCCGGCGGCACCGTCGCCCGCTTGGTCTCGATCAACCGTTCGACGGTCAGCACCGGCTCGAAACCGGCGGACCATGTGACCCACATGCCGATGAATAGAACTGCGACCGGGACCAACCAGGCGATGACCCACCATCGGTTGATCGAAAAATGAATGCCGAGTGGCTTCAGAATAGGTTGCTGCAGCCAGGGCCCTTGAACCAGCAGGATCGTTACCAGCGCGGGGACCGTGTACCAAAAGGCGACGGCTCGCCCGGCCGCCCCCGACCACTCGATACCGTTGAGCCACATGCCGAGGACGGGCGTCCAACTCCCGATTGCCATCAGGACGAACGGAACCCAAATCAAACGCGATTTGGTGATCTTCGGGCTCACCGAAAGCGTTTCCACGCGGCAAATTCGGCTTCCTGAAACGCCGCATAACGCTTCTGGAGCCGAATGAGCTCCCCGTAGATGCGCGGCAACTGCGGTGCCAGTGCGAGTAACACGCGCCCGGTCGCTTCCGCATCCCCTGCGGCACGGTGCGCCTGTTCCAGCGAGATCGAGAGGTGCTTCGTGACGTCACCGAGCCGGCGACTCTTCAGCTCTTTCAGGATTTCACGGGCCCACACCAACGGGTCCACCCAAACCACGTCGTCGCGCGCAGCTGGCGGCATGTCGCCCGGGGTCATTCCCTCGGGAGCGGCACGTGCGATTTCCGCTAGGAGGAACCCACGGTCAAACGGAGCGTTGTACGCGACCGGGAGCTTCCCCTGTAGAAGGTCCAGCACCCGAGGCATGACCGTCGCGAAATCAGGCGCGCCCTCGAGCTCTTCGTCGGTGATGCCGTGCACCGCCCGCGACTCTCGAGGCACCGGGATCCCGGGGTTGACGAGCAGGCTCTCCCGGCTGGTCACCCTGCCTTTGTCGAACGTGACGAGTCCGATTTCGATCACGCGGTCGGTCTCGGCGTTCCGCCCGGTCGTCTCGAAGTCGATGACGGTAATCGGGATGTCCTCCCACGATGAACCAGGCTCAAACTCGTGGCACAGCCCTTCGACGTTTTGGATCGCGTCCGCGATCAGGTCCGCGATACCTGGATAGTGGCGCCCGGTCGGAAAGCACCCGCATACATCGGTTCGTCCCCGCACGCACGGAAGATGCCCTGCATGGCCGCCCCGGTGCAAGTCGTATAAAGGATAGACTGTGGCTTCGACCTATCGGACGCGCTTCGCCCCTTCGCCGACGGGCAAGATGCACCCCGGGCACGCACGTACTGCGCTGGTAACCTGGCTCCAGGCGCGTAAACACGGTGGGCAAATCGTGATGCGGATCGAGGATATCGATCGTCCGCGGGTCGTTCCGGGCGCTGCCGGTGAGATCTGCCGCGACCACGAGTGGCTCGGGCTCGACTGGGACGAGGGTCCGGTGTTCCAGTCCTCCCGCGATGCAGCCTATGAGCGGGCCCTTAGCCAGCTCGAAGCAGCCGGCCTGATCTACCCTTGCACTTGCTCGCGAAAAGAGATCGCCGCGATCGCGAGCGCGCCTCACGGAGACGAAGGACCCCGTTATCCGGGGACCTGCCGCATGGGCGTCACCAAACCCGGCCAGCCCGGAGCGCTTCGCTTTGTCTTCGAGGACCCGTCTCCCGGTTTCGAGGATGCGTTGTGCGGGTCCTATCCTGAAGGGCAGGTTGCTGGCGACTTCGTGCTGCGGCGCGCCGACGGCACATGGGCGTATCAGCTGGCGGTCGTCGTCGACGATGCCGAGGCCGGGATCAGCGAAGTGATTCGGGGGTCGGATCTGCTTTCATCGACCCCGCGTCAAATCGCGCTCTACCGTGCGCTTGGGTACGCCGTTCCGCGGTTCGCGCACGTCGGCTTGGTCGTTGGCGCCGACGGCATACGGCTTGCGACGCGGCACGAGGCGCTCCCGATCGAGTCGCTTCGAGAGGCCGGGCGTTCCGCCGAGCAGGTCGTCGGTGAGCTGGCGTTTTCACTTGGATTGACTGTGACCGACGCCCCGATTCGGGCCGAAGAGTTGGTTCCGAGCTTCGAGCTGACCGGTATCTCTCGGTCACCGTTCACCTGGAATCCCACCCCGTAAAGACAGGTTCCCCGTCCGCGGGGCTTTGGGGTTGAATTTAATTGAATTTTCGACCCTGATTTAATGTGATGATGACTTGAGGATCTCACTGTGACATCGAGCGAAAGGCTGATGGAGATCGCCGAGCGCCTAGCGGAGCTCGACCCCGTCCGGAGCTATCCTCAGCGTGGAGCCACCCTGATCGCTGGCGTGGTCGGCGCCCATTCGTTTGTGCTCGATCGTCCTGATGCCGATCCGCTGAGCAGCGAGTCTGCTCTGACCACGACCGATCCAACGATTTCCTTGCCGCTTCGACAAGGGCGTACCGTCGTCGGGACCCTGCATTTGGAGATCGTCGGCGATCCTCCCGCGGGCAATCAGCTAGAGTTCTTGAAATGGGCCTCACGCCTCTACGCGAGAGGACTCGACTATGCCGATCGGCTCACCGATGGCGGCAGCCGAAGGCCGGGCGAAGCGGTCGAGCAGACTTTGCGCCGCGCCCCGCTCACGCCGCGTGAGCGCGATGTCGTGTCGCTCTTGGTTGCGGGGTCCAGCACGCGCGAAATCGCCGCGGACACAGGGCTCACCGTCTCGACCGTCAACACGTACCTAAAACGCATTTTTTCCAAGCTCGGTGTGCATTCGAGGGTCGAGCTGATTGCCAGAATGGCCGGGACAGCTACCATCCCGCCGCGCTCCAGCTACGAGACGCCACTTCCCGATTGATGGACAGAGACGACGAGCTAACACATTTGGATCGCGACGGTCAGGCCCGAATGGTCGACGTCGGCCAGAAGGATGCGACCTCGCGTGAGGCGCGCGCGCGAGCCACCCTCCGAATGAAGCCCGAGACGCGCCGTGTGCTGTTGTCCGGTAAGGTGCCAAAGGGCGACGCATTGGCGACAGCGAGGATCGCGGGGATCCAAGCGGCCAAGCGAACCTCCGAGCTCATCCCGCTTTGCCATCAACTCGCGATCACTGGTTGCGATGTCGTGTTCGAGGCGGCCAACGATGAGCAGCGATTCGTAATTGAAGCGTCGGTCCGTTGCGCGGATCGTACCGGCGTCGAGATGGAGGCGCTCACCGCGGTGACGGTTGCAGCGCTCACGCTCTACGACATGCTGAAAGCCATCGATCGCAGCATGGCGATCGAAGAGGTCGTCTTGCTCGAGAAGCAAGGCGGCCGGAGCGGCCACTATCGGCGTGAAGGCTAGTCTCGGCGAACGACTCGGCGCATCGCCCGCCAGTCATCGCCGGTCAGCTCGCGGGTGACTAGCAAGACGGAGAGCGAGCTCGCGAACCCGAAGGCCAGCGCGACGATCGCCATCAGTCGAGAATCGTCTGGAACTGCGGCGGCCGACGCGTACCCTGCCCCTGCTGCCAGCGCCGCCCTGAACCAAGTTAGCGCGGGGATGAAGACCCCAAACAAGCGATAGACCGCCCACGCGGAAAGCACGAGAGCGATTACCATTCCTATGGTGGTGCCGGTGGCCGCGGCTTCGAGCGTCTGCTCTCCGAGCCCGGCAAGCAAGACGAGCATCCGGTTTGCGACGATCACCGCCAGCAACGATACGCCGGCGATCATTGCCGCAAGCGATGGCTTGCCCGCTCCACTGATCGCCGTAGCGGCGACCGCGAAGAGGGCGAACGCTGCCACACCGAAGACGAGAATGGAGAGCGCGGGCGCGCCTGCCAGGTAGTCTGCTGGGTACGCAAGCTGCGTCACTCCGTGCGCCGCTCCGGATGTGGGTCCAGCGACCAGCAAGAGGAGGAGCAACGACAGGCGCATGGCGTGCTGAACCGTCGACCGCGTGGCCTCCCGATTTCCGATGCTGGTCGCTTTGCTGATCATCGGGAACACGATGAAGGTCATCGAGATGATCAACTGATAGGGCACGAACGCGAAGGTCTGAGCCGCGCGGTAGTAGCCGACGTACTGGTTGGCGAGGTCGACTGCGGCCTGCCTGGTCGCCGTGCTGGCGAACGCGATCTCGGTCGCCGTCCGCTTCAGGACCTGCAGGTCGATCATCAGGATTCCGTTGAGACAGATCTGGTAGGCCCAGATCGGTGCCATGAAGCCGATCCAACGGCGGAGCGGGATCGGCTCTCCGCGCTTTCCAAAGCCGATCCAGATCAGGCTGATCGACAAGATGGCGGTCGCTGCTGTCGCAAAACCAGCCACTGCACCAATCGCGCCGAGCCCCAGTGCAGCGCCGGCCAGGATACCGATCGTGCGGAGCGTGGAAAAAGTGACGTCCAGTCGGGCCTGCTTGGCGAACCAATGCCTACCGTTGAGGCTCCCGACCACGGCTGCGTACAGGGCGTACGCAAAGACCACGACGGACGCCACGCGAAGCAAGCGCGTGACTTGATCGTCCAAGAGCAGATGCGCGATCGCCGGCGCGAACACGAAGAGTCCCAGTGCGAGAGCGCCCCCGAGCAAGGTCTGAACCCGGAGCCCCTGCCGGAGCGTCACTTCGGCCCTGGCTTCGTCTTCGCTCACGAATTTCGAGACCGATTGGATCGTAGCGACGATCAACACGTTGGTGAGAATCGCCACGCCGCTCATCGTTGCAGAATAGAGCCCGAACTCCTTGGCTTCCCCGAAGATCCTCGGGAGCAGCAATTGGACCGCGTAGCTTGCAACGATGAAGTAGCCCTTGGCGCCGGCAATCGACACCAAGCCGCGCCCGGCCCGGCGCGCGTCTTCCGAGGAAGTCACCGCGACCGGTTGTGCCGCCACGGATCGTCGGGGTCAAGGGTTGACTTGGATCGGGGCATGACGCCAACTACGCTCCAGTGAAGCTGATGTTCTTCAAGTCGAGGCGGGGGGCCTACGGCCGTTTGATCTCGGCAGCGGGCATGCTGGCAGCCGTGGTGCTCGTCGGAGCCACTTTGTACTACAGCGTCGGCAACGGCCGTTGGTCGTGGTTCGACTGCTTCTACATGACCATCATCACGCTCTCGACCGTCGGCTTTGCCGAAACGCTGGAGGGCATGAACGAGATCCCCGAGGCCCGTGTGGTGACCGTCACCCTGATCGTCCTCGGCAGCGGCATATTGCTTTATTTCATTTCTAGTCTCACGGCTTTGATTGTAGAAGGTGATTTGCAGGGAATTCTAAGGCGTCGGAGTATGCAACGCGCGATCAGCACACTGAACCAACACATCATCGTCTGCGGTATCGGCACGACGGGGCGGCACATCGCAACCGAGCTCAGCGCCGTGGGGGTGCCTTTCGTGGTCGTCGACTGCGACCGGGAGAGGCTCGAGGAGCTCAACGAGGAGTTCAATGATGCCCTGCTCTACGTCAACGGCGATGCGACTGACGACCACGTCCTCGAGCTAGCCGGCATCGAGCGCGCCCGGGGCGTGATCTCGGCGCTCAACGACGACAAAGCCAACCTTTTCGTGACGATCACCGCGCGCGCCCTCAACCCGACTGCGCGAATCGTAGCCAAGTCGATCGAGCCGGCCACTGAGGCCAAGCTCCGCCGGGCAGGCGCGGATTCCGTCGTCGCGCCGAACTACATCGGTGGCGTGCGACTCTTCAGCGAAATGATAAGCCCGAAGACCGTTGCCTTCCTCGACCGGATCGTGCAGTTCGGCAGCGGCATCAGCGTGGGTCTCGAGGCGATCGACATTCCCCCCGAGAGCCCACTAGTCGGCAAACGCCTCGCCGAGACCGCGATCCGGGAGGCCGGGGCCCTCGTCGTCGCCGTGCACAGGGCCGACGGCGATTATGTCTACAACCCGGGGAGCGAGCATCAGCTCGAGGCCGGCGACTCGCTGAT
>CAZHPJ010000045.1:0-11072 GCA_964534585.1 uncultured Sandaracinaceae bacterium
AGCTTGGCATTCGGAAATAAGCTGGGCCTCGGGACGTTGTCCCGGTAGAACCTTGGTTGCTTCGCGTCGGGTCCGGAGTTCGCTCTTCGCTTCGATGATTTGAGTCGTGGCTCAAATCCTGGAATCGGGGACCGAGACCGCTCTCGACGTGACGCAGACCGCAAGCGCGATTCTACGCGCGGAAGGCGAAGAGAGCGATGATAATCAGAGAATCCGTTCAAGTTGGTGACAAGACGGTCACCATCGAGACGGGCCGCATTGCCAAGCAGGCAGCCGGCTCCGTGTTGGTGAGCTGTGGTGAGACCATGGTTCTCGTCACCGTATGTGGGAACAAGGAGGCGAGGCCGGGCGCGCCGTTCTTCCCACTGACTGTCGACTACGTCGAAAAGACCTACGCTGCAGGCAAGATTCCGGGGGGCTTCTTCAAACGCGAAGCCAGGCTGCGCGATCACGAGGTGCTCACCTCGCGACTGATCGACCGGCCCTGTCGCCCGCTCTTCCCCGACGGCTACATGTGCGAGACGCAAGTCATCGCGACCGTGATGAGTGCGGATGCGATCAATCAATCCGACGTCCTCGCGATGATCGGCGCGTCGGCCGCGATTCACATCAGCCCCCTTCCCTGGGCAGGACCGATCGCCGGTGTACGTGTCGCCAAGGTCGAGGGAAAGCTCATCGCGAACCCGACCTACGAGGAACAAGAGAACAGCGATTGTGAGCTCGTGATTTCCGCGTCGAAGGACGCCATCGTCATGGTCGAAGGCGAAGCCAACGAAATGTCCGAAGGGGATCTGATCGCCGCCATCCGGTTCGGGCATGAATCCGTGCAGGGCGTCCTCGAGCTGATCGAGAAGATCCGCGAAGCAGTCGGCCAGGAGAAGTGGCCTTTCTCACCGCACAAGCGCGACGAGAAGATCGACGCGCGCGTCAAAGAGGTCGGCCTCCAGAAGGTCATCGAGGCCTGTAACATCGCGGAGAAGCATGCACGATACGGCCGCTTCAGCGACATCAAGAAGGAAGTCGTTGCCGAGCTTGCCGCGGAGTTTCCGGAGCTCGAGAGCGACATCAAGGCTGCCTATGAAAAGCTTCGTTACAATACGATGCGCGCGCAGGTGCTCGACGAGAAGCGCCGTGTCGACGGACGGGACTACAAGACCGTACGGCCAATCAGCATCGAGGTGAGCCTACTGCCACGTGCGCATGGTTCATCCTTGTTTACGAGGGGCGAGACGCAGAGCATCGTCACCGCAACGCTCGGCACGCGTCAGGACGAGCAAAAGATCGACGGCCTCATCGAGGAGTATTGGAAGCCGTTCCTGCTCCACTACAACTTCCCGCCCTATTCGGTAGGTGAGACGAAGTTCCTTCGCGGCCCCGGCCGGCGCGAGATCGGACACGGCACCCTCGCCGAGCGCGCTCTCACCAAGGTGCTGCCCTCACGCGAGGACTTCCCCTACACGATGCGCATCGTGTCTGAGATCACCGAGTCGAACGGCTCGTCGTCGATGGCAACCGTTTGTGGCGGAAGCTTGGCGATGATGGACGCGGGGGTCCCCATCAAGGCACCCGTCGCCGGCGTCGCGATGGGGCTCATCATGGAAGGCGAGAAGTACGCCGTCCTGACCGATATCCTCGGCGACGAGGACCATCTCGGTGACATGGACTTCAAGGTGTGCGGCACCGACAAGGGCATCACCGCCATCCAGATGGACATCAAGATCGCAGGCTTGAAGCAGGAGATCATGCATGAAGCGTTGGAGCAGGCGCGAGACGGCCGGCTGCACATCCTCGAGAAGATGAACGAGGTCATGGCGACGCCTCGTCCTGAGCTTTCCAAGTACGCGCCACGCATCGAAACTCTCAAGGTCAAGCCTGACCAGATCCGCGTGATCATCGGACCCGGCGGCAAGATGATCAAGGCGATCACGGAGCAAACTGGCGCCAGGATCGACATCAGCGACGACGGTACGGTTAGCATCGCGTCGCCCGACGGAGAGGCCCTCAAGAAAGCGATCGAGATCATCGAGAGCCTCACGCTCGAACCGGAGATCGGCACCAAGTACAAAGGTGTCGTGCGACGCGTTGAGAACTACGGTGCGTTCCTCGAGATCGCGCCCGGCAAGGACGGCCTGCTGCACATCACCGACATGGAATGGGGCTTCGTCGAGAATGTCACCTCCGTCATGGACCTTGGCGACGAGGTCGAGGTGATGATCAGCGACATCGATCGCGAGGGCCGCATTCGACTTTCGCGCAAGGCGCTTCTCGAAAAGCCCGAGGGCTACGTCGAACCGGAGCGGAAAGAACGCCGTGAAGGCGGTGGCCGAGGCGGACGCGATGGCGGACGCGGTGGACGCGATCGAGATCGGGGTGGCCGAGGCGGACGCGATCGAGATCGGGGTGGCCGAGGCGGCGCCCGAGCTGGAGGACGCGAGGGCGGCGGGGACCGTGACCGCGGACGCGACCGGGATCGCGACCGTGGCCAGGACCGTGACCGCAACCGAGAAGGCGAACGCGAGAGCAGCAACAACCGTGAGGGCGGGGGCGACCGTGACCGCAAGCGCGAACGAAGCGAGTAATGGCGACGCTGCGCGTCCATAGGATGCGCGCCGACGCGGTCATTCCGCGTTACAAGACGAGTGGCGCGGCGGGGATGGACCTCGCCGCGTGCCTCGAGGCCCCGCTCACGATCGCGCCGGGCAGGACCGCGCGGGTGCCGACGGGATTGCGAATCGCGCTACCAGCCGGACATGAGGGCCAGGTGCGCCCACGTTCGGGCTTGGCAGCGCGTCACGGCGTCACCGTACTCAACGCACCCGGCACAATCGACGAAGACTACCGCGGCGAGATCCTGGTGCTCCTGGTCAACCACGGC
The DNA here is from genome assembly GCA_964534585.1 of uncultured Sandaracinaceae bacterium. Lineage (GTDB taxonomy): Bacteria > Myxococcota_A > Polyangia > Polyangiales > Houyiibacteriaceae > SG8-38. Next base: position 2,876 of record CAZHPJ010000045.1, read on the forward strand.
GTCGAGGCTTTCACAATCGAGCCCGGAGACCGTATCGCCCAACTGATCGTATCGCCGGTCACCCAGGTCGACATCGAGGTGGCAAACGACGAAGCCGCCCTCGGCGGAACCGAGCGCGGCGAAGGCGGGTTCGGAAGCACTGGGGTCTAAAGGGCGCGGTCCATCAACTGCGCGATGGTCGTCTTGGGGGCGGCGCCGATGTGCTGGGCGACGAGCTCACCATCCTTGAAGACCATCAGAGTGGGGACACCGCGGATGCCGTACTTCGAAGCAGTGCCAGGGCTCTCATCGATATCGAGGTGGGTGACCTTGACCTTGTCGACGTACTCGTCCGCGAGCTGCTCGATGAGCGGCGCGATCTGCTTGCACGGCCCGCACCACACCGCCGAGAAGTCGACGAGCACGGGGGAGTCCGATCGGAGCACCTCCGTGTCGAAGTTCAGGTCATTTACCGCGTGTACGTTTGCACCAGCCATCTGTGCTCCTCTTGGGGTTGCTTGAGATGAACTAAGTAGGGACCGTGTGCCCGCTTGTCAACGCCTCGCCCTTACCGGCTACCGCGTAAGTCCCCATCATGGTAGGCTTTTTTTGGCCTGCCCCATCGCCATGGGGGCCTCGACAAGACCATGAAAGCCGGCCTCTTCATCGCCACCGCGGTCCTTTACGCACTCGCCTGCATTCTCTACCTATTCCGGCTGACGCGAGGCTCGGAAAGGGCGCAACGCGTACCGGGAACGGTGTTCGTCGCTGCTCTGGGCGCGCACCTTGCATTCCTATTGTTGGAGACCCCTCACCCTGGCGAGCTCCCCCTCGCCGACATCTCTCAGATCTTGAGCGTCTCGTCTTTCGGCATCGGCATCGCGTTCCTGCTCGCGTCCTATCGCTTCGACATCACCATCCTCGGCGCATTCGTTGCGCCGCTGTCACTCATGCTCTTCCTCGCGTCAGGGCTCGGGAGCAGCTACGCGCCAGTCTCCCCGGGAGTGCAATCCGCTGTGCTGTCGCTCCACATCGGCGCCAACGTCCTCGGCTTAGTCGCGTTCGCTCTCGCCTTTGTCGCAGGCATTGCCTACATGCTGCAGGACCGGCTTCTTCGGCGCCGTCAGCTCAGCGGCGTCTTTCAGAGACTTCCCTCCCTCGACGTCCTCGACACCATGGGACTGCGCGCCGTGTTGGTGGGCTTCCCTCTCCTTACCTTCGGAATGATCACCGGTACGTTCTGGCTGTTGCGTTCAGACGGGTCGGAGTTCTATGTCAGCCAAGCACTCGGCCTGATTGCTTGGTTGATCTTCGCGAGCGTGATCGTGCTTCGCGTGGCCGCCGGATGGCAAGGGCGAAAAGCCGCGCTCGGCACGATGATGGGCTTCTTGTTCACCCTTCTGGTGTTGGCCGCTTACGCCCTGCGGGCCGCCGCTGGGGGCGCATGATGCGCGACTTCATCGTCGTCGGCCTCTCTCATCGAACCGCACCTGTGGAGGTTCGCGAGCACCTCGCCGTCGCTCCTGATCGCCTCGAGCAAGAGCTTCGCGAGATCGCCGCCAACGGAAGGCTCGATGAAGTGCTACTGATCTCGACGTGCAATCGGGTCGAGCTGTACGCGACCAGCGCCAACCCAATCGAGGCCGCACAAATCGCCAGGGAGGCCCTCGCCACCCGCCTCCCCAGCACGGCAACCGACGAGGTGCTCTACCAGGAACGCGGTGTCGACGTGGTCCGGCACGTCTTCCGAGTTGCTTCGAGCCTGGACTCCCTCGTCGTGGGCGAGCCCCAGATCCTGGGTCAGGTGAAGGATGCCTTCGACGCGGCGAAAGGCGCCGGCACGATGGGCACCCTTCTTGGCCGCTGCTTCACCCAAGCCTTTGCAACCGCGAAGCGAGTCCGCAACGAGACCGGTATTGCCGAAGGCACCGTGAGTGTCAGCTCGATCGCCTGCGAGCTGGCCAAAAAGATCTTCGGCAATCTAGAGGGTCGGCGGACACTCTTGCTCGGCGCTGGAGAGATGGGGGAGTCCGCAGCGCGGAGCCTCCGGCAAACCGGAACGAAGCTCCACGTCGTCAATCGCAGCGAAGAGCGAGCGCGGGCGCTAGCCGAATCGTGCGGCGGCCGGGCCATCCCCTACGAGCGGCTCACCCTGGAGCTCGCCGAGGCCGACGTCGTCATCGCGTCCACTGCAAGCCCGAAGTTCATTTTGACGCCGGAGCTGATGAAGGGAGTCGCTCGAACTAGGCGCCACCGTCCCCTATTCATCATCGACATCGCCGTTCCCCGCGACGTCGACCCGCGGGTGGGCAACATGGACAACGTGTTCGTCTATGACGTAGATGACCTCCAGCAGGTGGCCGAGGAGAACCTGGCGGTTCGCACTCGGGAAGCAGTGCAGGCCGAGCGCATCATCGAAGAGGAGCTCGGAGCGTTCTTGAGCTGGCAGCGTTCGCTCCAGCTTGCCCCGACCATCGTCGCGCTCCGAAAGCGGTTTGGACAGATCGCGGACGAAGAGCTCAAGCGCTCTCTGCATAGGCTCGAAGGCTCCAGTGAGTCCGATCGTGCGGTATTGGAGGCCATGGCACGCTCGCTGGTGAACAAGTTGCTTCACCAACCGATGACCCAGCTCAAAGCGGGTGCGGGCGAGCCGGACGGTGCGTTCATGATCGACGCGGTCCGCCGTCTGTTCGCGCTATCTGACGAAGAACCTGCGGCGAAGGAGCCCTCGACGGCAGGCGGCACTGAAGCCAAGGTCACGCGGTTGTCCGCCGCAGGAACAAGGTCAACAGGCGAATCGAAGTGAGACTACGCATTGCGACACGCGGGAGCAATCTTGCTCTCGTCCAGACCCGTTGGGTCGGCGAGCAGCTGCGAGGCCACTTCCCGGACCTCGTCGTCGAGGAAGTCCACGTGCGAACCCAGGGCGACCGTATCCAGGATCGCCCGCTCGCCCAGGTGGGCGGCAAGGGCCTCTTCGTGAGTGAGGTAGAGGCGGTCGTCGTGCGTGGTGCCGCGGACTTCGCCGTCCACTCGTTGAAAGACGTGCCCGGTGACGTTCCGCTCGCCGAGGGAATGGGCATCCTCGCCGTGCCCGTTCGGGAAGACCCCCGCGATGTCCTGATCACGATCGACGGCACCGACCTGGCATCGTTGAAGCGGGGCGCGCAGGTCGGCACGACCTCGCGCCGTCGGGTGGTGCAACTTCAGCGTCAACGCCCCGATCTCGGATTCGTCCCGCTTCGCGGCAACATCGAAACACGCATCCGCAAGCTTCATGAGGGTCACTGCGATGCGGTCGTCCTGGCCGCGGCTGGTCTCGCTCGGACGGGCGTGCTCGACAGGACGCCTCACTCAGTTCTTTCGCCTGACATTTGCCTGCCTGCCGTCGGCCAGGGAGCACTCGCGATCGAAGGCGCGCTGAACAACGGCACCCTGCAAGAACAACTCAAAGCGATCGAAGACCCGACCGCGCGCATTCAAATCACTGCGGAACGAGCGATGCTTCGAAAGCTGGAAGGCAACTGCCATTCGTCGATCGCTGGCTACGCGAGCGCTGCCGACGGAAGGCTCAAGCTCGAGGCGATGGTGGCTTCGTACGACGGCGACCAAATGCTCTCGGCCACGTCAGACACCTACCTCGACCTCACCTCGGCTGATGCGATCGAGCAAGCGCATCACTTGGGCGAAGAAGTCGCCGACCACCTGTTGTCGCAGGGCGCCCGCGATTTGATCCGCCAGGCCGAGCTGGCTGCAATGCAGAATCAGTTGATCAGCAACTGAGCATCGGACTTCGGCGCGTAGCCGAGGATCCTGCGCACACCGCTGATCGACTGCTTGATCCATACGTCACCGGCACGCCGGCCCACGCTGGCAACGTATACGGTCTCGCCATCGAGTGACACCGAGCGAACGTCAACGCTCTGTCCTTCGAGTGCGCCCGGCAATCGTCCGTTGAACGACGGGGAGCCCATCAACGGCGCGACCGCGCCGAGCGCTTCGCAGACCGAGCGCTCGCCAGCGCCGGCGACCAGTAGTCCGTTGTCGATCGCCACGACCACGGCGTCGAGCTCTCCTTGCGAGCGCGAGTGCTCGAGCTGAAGGCACAGTGCACGGTACGGATCCTGGCTTCGGCGTGTGCGGCGTTCGTTCATGAGGGCTCCCCAACAGATGTAGGTAAATGTAGCCTATTGTCATACGGAACGAGGAGCAAGTATTCTGTATAAAGCAGTGATTTCCACGAGATCGACACCCTTAGCAGGGCTGCTAGAGTCCCGCTGCAATGAGTCTCGCGGACGTGCTCAGCAGTCACCGGGTGGTGGTGACCGTCGGCAGCGGCGGCGTCGGAAAAACCACGACAGCGGCGGCGATGGCTGTATATGCGGCCATGGAGGGACGCAAAGTCCTCTGCCTGACGATCGACCCGGCGCGGCGCCTCGCCAATAGCCTCGGGTTGGACGAGATGACCACCAGCGAGCAAGACGTTCCACGTTCCCTCTTCGAGAGCTACGGCCTCGAGTGCAAGGGGTCGCTCTCCGCGATGATGCTGGACACGAAGCGCACCTTCGATGGGCTCGTTACGAAGTACGCGTCAGACGCAGAATCACGCGACCGCATCTTGAACAACCAGATCTATCAATACGTCGCGAGCTCGCTGGCGGGCACGCAAGAGTACATGGCGATGGAGAAGCTCCACGAGGTGCGCAAGGATCCCAAGTGGGACCTCGTCGTGCTCGACACGCCGCCCACGTCCAGCGCGCTCGACTTCCTCGCGGCGCCCGAACGGCTCATCGACGCGATCGACTCGCCGGCTATGCGCTGGTTTCTGCAGGTCTTCGAGGGCGCAGGCAAGGAAGCGTTCGGGTTGGTCGGCCGCGGCGCAACCGTGCTCCTCAAAGGCATTGGGAGGATCACGGGCCTCGAATTCTTGGAGCAGGTCGCCGAATTCGTGAGTGGAATCAACGGCCTGTTCGGAGGCTTCAAGGAGCGTGCAGAGCAGGTCTCCGATGCGTTGCGGAGCCCCGATGTCGCGTTCGTCCTGGTCACCAGCCCAGACCCGCCGGCGATTGGAGAAGCGCGATTTTTCGGCGAGAAACTGCAGACCGGAGGCATGAATCGCGAGGGAATCATCGTCAATCAGGTGCATTCACTCATCGACGAGCCCGACATGTCTATCGAAGAACAGGTAGCCGCGCTGCGTGATGTACTGCCCGAATTCGTCGATGCGGCGGACATCCAGCCGCGGCTCAGCAAAGCCCTACGCACCGAACGGGGCTGGGCGATCGCAGACCGCGTGCAAGTCGACCTATTGAGCGAGCAAGTGGGCACGGATACGCGTATTGTGGAGGTTCCTGCATTCGACGAAGATGTCCACGACCTCGCGGCCCTCGCGAGAGTGGCTTCCTACCTGACCGTAGCCGCCTGAGCCCAGACTATGCCGCCCAATTCCCCAGTCACCTGGAGCGCAATCATCCTCGCGGCGGGCGAAGGCACGCGCATGAAGAGCGACCGGCCCAAGGTCCTCCACGAGATCGCAGGACGGGCACTGGTGTCATGGGTCGTGCAGACCGCACTCGATGCAGGCGCGGCTCGCTGCTTGGTGGTGGTCGGTCACGGTCGAGGCGACGTCGAGCGAGAGCTCGTGAGTCGATTCGGGGAACGTGTGGAGTTGGTGCTTCAACCGGAACGCCGGGGCACGGGCGACGCCGTCCGTTGTGCAGTGGAGGCGGAGGGCTCTCTCGAAGGACGCCTGCTGGTGCTCTACGGCGACTGCCCTTTGGTCCCGCAGCGGCTGCTTCGCGATCTCGTCGACCGTTCCGAGCAAGCGGGTGCGGACGTGGGACTGCTCACGGCCACCCTGACGGATCCGAGCGGATACGGCCGAATAGTCCGTAACGGCGAGGGCCACGTTCAGCGAATCATCGAGCACCGCGATTGCTCCGCGGATGAGCAGGCCATCCTAGAAGTCAATCCCGGGCTCTACGCGGTGCGGGCAGACTTCTTGCGAACGGCCGTCGCACAACTTACCCCCGTCAACGCCCAAGGTCAGCTCTATCTAACGGACATCGTCGAACTGGCCGCCGAGCAGGGGAAGGTGCTAGATCTGAAAGGGGATATGGCCGACCTAACAGGCGTCAACGATCAATGGGATCTCGCGGTTGCCGCGTCCACGCGCCGGCGACGCATGGCGGAGGAGTTGGCTCGCAGCGGCGTAGCCATCGCTGATCTCGCCACGTTGTATGTCGACGCGGATTGCAACGTCGAGCCCGGCGCAACGCTCGGGGCGAACGTGCATCTGCGGAGAGGATGCGTCGTTCGGGCGGGCGCCCACATCGATGTCGGCTGCGTGCTCACCAACGTAGTCGTCGAAAAAGATGCGAACGTTTTGCCGTACACGGTAGCTGCCGACTCGACGATCGGCGAAGGCGCTCAAGTCGGCCCCTTCAGCCACTTGCGCCCACAAACCGAGCTCGGACCGCGGAGCAAGGTCGGGAATTTTTCAGAAACGAAGAAGACGACTGTCGGCGCAGGCTCGAAGGTGAACCACCTCTCGTACGTCGGAAACGGCGTCATCGGCGAGGGCGTCAACATCGGCGCCGGGACGATCTTCTGCAACTACGACGGCGAGCAAAAGCACACTACCGTGCTCGAGGATGGGGTCTTCATCGGCAGCGACACTCAGCTCATCGCACCAGTGACGATTAAGAAAGGCGCATACGTCGCGAGCGGGACCACCGTCACACGTGACGTCCCCGAAGGCGCCCTGGCCATGTCCCGGCCGAAACAGGAGAACAAGGAAGGCTACGCTGCTCGTCTCCGCGCGCGCCTTCGCCGCAAGAAGAACCCCTAACGAGGCCTCAGAACGAGACCTTGAAGCTTCCGCCGCCCGGGCTGACGCTAAAGTCGAAGTCCGGACCCTCTTCAGTCCGCTCGTAGTACTTGCTGGAGCAAGCGATGCCCCGGTACGACTCGTAGGCCTGGACCGAGCCACGCGGAGCGGTCGCCGTCTGAATACCCAGCAGCAGCGGCGGAGCGACGTACAGACCTGCGGTGAGGCCGCGGCTCGCGCCTTTCCATTGGGTGGCCTTGATGGTACCGCCGACGACGCCGTACGTGAGGGAGCCGATGACACCCAATGGACCGCCCATGAACTCTTCGACCGCGGCTGATTTTTTCAGTGTCTGAGTCGCGTAAAGAAGCTTGGCGCGCCGTGCCTCTTGGGTACTGTCATCCAGGCGCCGGATGCGTTTGGCGCCCCACACGTCCGGCGCGGGGATGACTGCATGGGTAAGCCCGATGAAGTAGCTACCCGCAGCCAGGTAAGCCCAGCCGAATTTATCCGCGTCGTTCGCGTCCTTCGCAGCGTTGACGGCCGCGTAGGTCATGCCGGCACCTCCGGCGAACCAAAGGCTCATCCAGACGTATCGCCACCGGGTGGCCTGCGCCTTGCCGTCCTGCATCGCGCCCTCGATGTAACGAATGCGGTACTGCACCTCGTCATCGCTAAGCTCCTCGATGCAGCTGAAGGCATCCTGTGCGTTAGCCGGCCTCGGAGGCGCCAGGATGTTGAAAGCAAGCGCGCAGGTGAGGACCAGCGCGACGCGTTGAATTGCAGAATTCAGGTCTTGATGATGTTCAGCCACAACCTACCCCTGTTCCCCAGGTGGCCGGGATAGTACGCAAAACCGCCCCAAACTGCGATAGCGATTCGCATAATCAGCCACTTTTTTCTAGGACGGCATTCGTTGGTCAATGTAGTGATCCAGTCTGACTAAACGCTTCTCGGGCACTCCGCTGGGCCTCCGTGCAGGGTTGGCTGCCTCGACGGACCGGATCGGGGGGTTATGCTGAGCGCGTGGATAGCGTTCTTTTTAAGGTCCTTATTACAGTCGTTGCGCTGTCGGTGCTGATCATCATACACGAAGGGGGGCACTACCTGGCCGCCCGGGCGTTCGGCATGCGGGTCTTGCGATACAGCATCGGGTTTGGCCCCACACTGTTCCGCTACCAGCCCAAAGGCAGTCCAACGGTCTTCCAAGTCGCGGTCATTCCCTTCCTCGCGTACGTGCAGATCGCGGGAATGAGTCCGAACGAGGAAGTCGACCCCGACGACCCCGAGCTCTACCCGAACAAGAGCCTGTTCGCGCGGGTCACGACCATTGCGGCGGGACCGATCGCCAACTACCTGACGGCGTCCGCGATCGTCTTCGGTCTCGGC
>CAZHPJ010000046.1:0-11013 GCA_964534585.1 uncultured Sandaracinaceae bacterium
CGTGTGATCGGGGGAGATGGGCTTCAACGGAAGCGCCGGGAAGGCGCGAAGAAGCTCACGGCGAACCGCGCGATCGAAACCTTCACCGCCGGCCGTGGCGTCGTCGATCAGGATGAAGCCGCCACGATGAATGTACTTGCGAAGACCCACGATGGCTGCCTCGCTAAGCGGAGGAAATTCGCTGCCGCCTCGCCAGTAGACGAAGGGGCTGCGAAAGAGCGAGGTCTTGTCGAGCCTTGCGCGGCCGGGCTCGAGGATTGGCTCGACGCTCGAGCGTTTGCGCACCTCCCAGGCGAGTCGCTCGGTCACGTTGCGGGCGCCGTCGATGCCTTTGCCCACGTCCAGGGAGACTATCTCGACGGCAGTCGCCTCACCAAACGCGGCCGCACGTTGCGAAAGAGACACAAGAGACACTGAAAAGCAGGCCAGTACCATCAACAGGCGACCCCACCGCACCCCAAACACGCCCAGCATGGGGACAGGAGTACCAATCGTACGACAAAGCGCAAGCCGGGTTGACGGCGGCAGTGTTCGCGACGAGAGTTGCGCCGTGTCGAACGGCCCACTTCGCGCGTGCGCCGCAGTCGCATTGCTTGCATTCGCATTCGGTTGCCAAAGCAAGAGCGAAACGGCCGAACCCGCATCGCCCGGCGAAGCACCGAAAGAAGCGAGTCCGCCCCTGCTCTCGCGAACACGCCCTTTGATGAGCACGGTGTTCCGCATCCAAGTCGACTCACCACCGGACAACGCAGAGAACGTGATCCGGCGAGCGTTCGAAGAAATAGAACGCCTGGAGACCGCGCTGTCCGAATGGCGTGAAGACAGCGACATCTCGAAGGTGAACAAGCTTGCCGGAAGGAAGTCCGTCAAGGTCGGCGACGACACGTTGCGCGTCATCGACGCGGGCTTGGACGTGTCGATGTGGTCGCGGGGCGCGTTTGATCTCTCATGGGCGGCGCTGTGGGGCCTCTACGACTTTCGGCCTGACTCGATCAAGATCCCGACTGCGGACGAAATCCAACATCGGTTGAAATTAATCGACTACAAGAGCATCCGTGTCAGCAAGAAGTACGATACCGTGTTCCTGAAGAAGCGCGGAATGGCGATCGGGACCGGCGGCATCGCCAAGGGTTACGCGCTCGATCAAGCCGGCGCGATTCTGCGAGGCGGCGGCATCGAGAACTACATGATTTTCGGTGGCGGCCAGGTCCAGGTACACGGCGAGCGACACGGCCGCCCCTGGCGCGTCGGTATCCAGCACCCCCGCGACCCGAGCAGCTACTTCGCCGCATTGGAGTCGACAGGAGCCTCATTTTCGACATCCGGAGACTACGAGCACGCCGTGTTCGACGGCTCCGGACAGCGCTGGCACCACATCATCGACACCAAGACTGGCCGCCCGGCCGACAAGTCGCTCTCGGTCACGATCATGACGGCGGAGGGCATCTACGCGGACGCGTTGAGCACGGCGGCCTTCGTGTTGGGGCCGCACAAGGCCCTCAAGATGTTGAGCCGAATCGCGTACCCCGCTGAAGCGGTGATCGTGGGAGCGGATTGCAAGCTCTACATGACGCCAAAGGCGAAAAAGCAAATCCGGATGAACGTGGAGCTAGTGGACGGGCGGCTGCCGAACTGCAAGCCATAGACTCCAATGCCCTAGCCTCGCTCTTCGATCGGCACGAACGTCCGGTCCGCTTCGCCCACCCAGATTTGGCTCGGGCGGAAGATGCGGTTGCCCTCGAGCTGTTCGAGCAAGTGCGCGAGCCATCCAGAAACACGCGAAATCGCGAAAATAGGCGTGAAGAGATCCATCGGGATACCGAGCTTTTGGTAGACGATGCCGCTGTAGAAGTCGACGTTCGGGTAGATGCCTTTGCCACCGACGAGATCCATCATTTGGTTCTCGAGCTCCAAGGCCAAGTCATAGTCGGGCGTGCTGCCGAACTTCGCAAACAGCTGGGTCGCGAGCTCTTGCAGGATCGTCGCGCGCGGGTCCTTGATCTTGTATACGCGATGGCCGAAGCCCATGATCTTCTCTTTGCGCGCAAGGCGGTCCTCGGCCCAGCGGCGCACCGCATGGGGCGAGCGGTCCTCGATGCTTTCCAGAGTCGCGAGCACCTGTTCGTTGGCGCCACCGTGAAGCGGGCCGGCGAGGCTGCCGATGGCCGAAGCGACCACAGCGTACGGGTCGGTCAACGTCGAGCCGGTGACGCGCGCGGTAAACGTCGATGCGTTCATCGAGTGCTCAGCGTGCAGAATCAATGCCACGTCGAACACGCGCTCCGCTAAGCGAGTCGGGATTTCCCCTTCCAGCATGTACAGGAAGTTTGCGGCGTGACTGAGCTCTGTGCTCGGCTTGATCGGGTCGTCTCCCCGCCGAATTCGGTGCCAGGCAGCGACGATCGTCGGGAGCTTCGCGATCAACCGGATGACGCTCAGCCGGAGGAACTCGGGGTCCGAAATGTGGTCGCCCTTGTAGAACATACCCATCGCCGCGACCGCAGCGGTCAGCGCATCCATGGGCTCGCCACTTTCGGGCAGCGTCTTTAGAAGGTCGATGATGCGGAATTTGAGGCCCCGTTCGGCGATGAGCTGGTCGCGGAACGCATCGAGCTCTGCCGTGCTCGGCAGGCGTCCCAACACGAGCAAGTAGGCGACCTCTTCATAGGAACCGCGCTCCGCGAGCGCTTCGATCGGGTAGCCCCGGTACTGAAGCTTCCCCACGGAACCGTCGATCAAACAGATGCTACTGCGAGCTGCCGGAATTCCGGCCAAACCTGGAATGTATTCAGGCACATCCACCGTTGTCTCCACTTTCGAGGTCGAAGGTCGGGCGGCAACCTAGCTGTTCACCCAACGGGCGCAAGCCGATGCAAAATGCTTTGCGAAAGCGGGGCGAGCGGAGCCGAGCACCACATCGGCGGCCTCTTCGACGGCCTCCGCGCGAAGGCGCGCTTCGGGGGACTCGGCCCGGCCACGAATGACGATACCTATGGCCCGTTTCGTATCGCTCGTGGAGTCCACACGCGTTGCTCCCGCGTCGACGAGCACGTCGACGAAGTGAACACTGGCGACGCCATCTCCAGTGTCGACAACCGAAACCAGCCGACCTGCGACGCTCACCAGTAGTGGCGCCTTCGGGGGCGGGTCGCCGGAATCGCCAACGACGCGAAGCGCCCGCTTCAACCGCGCTCGACTTCGAGGCCGCCAGCTTCCCAATGAAGGAACCCTCCGGCAAGAAAACCCACCTGGACGCCATCGGCCTGCAACTTCTCGCTCCACTCCTTCGCCTCCTCGCTGCGCCCATAGAGGACTCGGATGCGCCCGTCGAATGGCTGGAGCTCCTGGACCCGGCTTGCCAGCTCGTTCGCAGGGATGTGAATCGCCGTGGGAATTCGATAGCGCCCGTACGACGCCGCGTCGCGGATATCAACTGGGAGCGCCTTGCCTTGCGTCAGCCAGACGGCGAGCTCCTCGGGCCGAACCTCGGAGGCTGCGCGCGGCATCACGGGCTCGAGCAACCGCAGCAACCCGGGCTTGTCGAGGACACCGGTGTGCTGTTGAACCACCCTGCCCTCCGCGATGACGAGCAGCATGGGAATCGACTGCGCCCGAAAGGTCTGCGCGACCATGGGGTTGCGGTCGACGTCGACCTTGACGGCTTTGATCTTGCCCGCCAGCTCTTCCGCTACCTGCGCAATGATCGGCGAAAGCTGCTTGCACGGCTGGCACCAATCCGCATAGAGGTCCACGAGGACTGGCAGCTCCGAGCGAAGAACTTCGTCTTCAAAAGTTGCGTCTGTGACGGGCTGGACTGCCATTTCAATATTCCCTGTCTTCCATCTTTGACTCTGTCACAATCGCTACGCCGGCGCTCGTTCCGAGCCGGTCGGCGCCGGCCGCGATCATTCTCTCGGCGCTGGCTGTGTCGCGAATCCCGCCGGATGCTTTCACGCCGAAGTCGGGCCCCAGCTCTGCGCGGAGCAATCGCACATCGTTTTCAGTGACCCCACCGCTACCAAATCCCGTCGAGGTCTTCACGTATGCAGCCCCGCCGAGGCGGGCCCACTGGGCGCCGCGCCGCTTCTGGTCATCGGTGAGCAGACAGGTTTCGAGGATGACCTTGACCGGCCTGCCGTTCGCCGCATCGACCACACTGCGGATGTCATCGACGAAGATGCCTTGGAGGCCGTCTTTGAGGGCCCCAATCCGGCACACCATGTCGATTTCCGAAGCTCCGTCGAGCACTGCCTGGGCGGCCTCGGCGGCCTTTGCGGCAGAGTTGCTAGCGCCGAGCGGGAAGCCCACGGTGGCCGCAATCGGGAGCTGGCGGTCCGCCAACAGTGAGGTACAAAGCGCCACGTGGGCCGAGTTGACACAGACAGTTGCAAAGCTGTGCTGAGCAGCCTCCTTGCACAGCCGCGCGAAGTCCGACTGGACCGCATCGGCTCGCAAGAGGGTATGATCGATGAATGCAGCCAAGTCCCGACGCATCTGACGCCTTCTCCTAGCAACGATCAGCGGGGGCGACCAACCACACACTGTCACGAGCCTGGGGGGCTTCTCACCTGATGGACGTTACTTGCGAGCGCTGCGGCACGGAATACGACTTCGACGAAACGCTGCTGTCCGGGCGCGGAACCAGCGTGAAATGCACCAATTGTGGGCATGTTTTCAAGGTTTACCCAAAGGCTCACGCAGACGCGGACCGCTCGACCAGCAGTTGGCGTCTCAAGCTGCAGGATGGCTCGATCGACACGATCGACTCGCTCCGCGAGCTGCAACAGCGCATCGGCTCCGGGGAGCTGACGCCCGCGACCGAAATCGCACGGGGCGATGAAGGTTGGAAGGCCCTCGGGTCGATACCGGAGCTCGAGACCTTCTTTCAAGCGGCGGGCGTTCAAATGCCGTCCCGAGGTATCGCATCACCCGTTCCTCCGTCGCCGGTCCCTTCTGCCCCCTCCGACCCAACCTCGAAAGATTCGAGCTTACCCCCGAGGAGACGCCCAAGGCAGCCGACGTTACTGGGTGTGATGCCGGTGGAAAAGGCAATCGCGCAGGAAGGAGTGGCTGAGGCAGGGCCGGTGACAGGGCCAGCGGCAGGGTCAGTGACAGAGCCAGGGCCAGCGCCGGGGCCGGCTACTGAGTCCTATGAGTCTCCCTATGCCACCGGTGATACCGCGCCCGCCCCCATCGTTCCGTCGACGCCGCCTCCTGCGGAGATCGAGGATGCTGAGTTTGAAGAACGGCCGCGCGACGCCGCCCGGCCTTCCGCCCGGCCGAGTGCGCCACCTCCAGCCTACTACGACGACGACGATGACGACATCCCGGATCTGCCGGGACGTTCAGGATCGCCGTTGCGCTGGCTCTTGCTGATCTTGGTCGTTGGAGGGCTCGCGTTGCTGGTCCCGCAGTGGGAGCGTGTCACGCGCTTGCTCGGCATTGGCGTCGACGCGACCCTGGTCGAGAAAGGGATCTCGGAAGGTGATGCTGGCCTCGCCGAGGGACACCCGCAGGCGTACGCGGCCGCCATCGACGCCTACCGCCGATCGATCGACGCCGGCGCGGACGGCGACCCAAAGGTCCTGGTAAAGCTCTCGAACGCATATGCTCTAGCGGCACAAGCGCAGCGCGACGCCGATGCCACCGGCGCAAGCGCCGCGAGCCTCGCCGCCGAGGCACTGACGACCGCCCAGAGCGCCGCAGACATCGAGCCCCAGAACCTCAGCGCGAAGCTCGCCAAGGCCGATGCTCTCAGGTTGACGGGCAAATATGCCGAAGCTCGCAAAGCGCTGGACGAAGTGCGGTCGATGTCGGCCGAGCGGACGGCGGAATTTTTTCGCGTCGATGCGCGGCTGAGCGCCGCCGAGGTGGACGGCGGTCTAGAAAACGGGCTTCGCAGCGCGAACCGGGCGGCCGAGCTAGCGCCCGAGGAAGTCCGGTATCTCCTGCTGCAGGCTCGTGCCAAGCGCGCGGCGGGTGATGACCCAGGCGCCCGCGTCTCGGTAGAGGCGATCCTCGTCGAGTACCCCGAGCATCCTGTTGCTACGAAGCTGCTGGCGGAGCTCCAGGCCGCAGAGGTGGTTGAGGCTGGGACCGAGGCTGGGACCGAGACCGGGGCCGGGGCCGGGGCCGAGACGGGGGCCGAGACGGGGGCCGCGGCAGAGGCAGTCACGGAAACGGTTGCAAAGCCGGCGAAGGCTACGGCCCGGCGGAGACCGGCCCGGAAGCGCCGCACCCGGACGAAGCCGGCCTATGACGAGTATGACCAGCTTGCCGAGGCGGCCGGGGACGATGCGTTTGTCGATGGGCGACCACCCGTGCGCGACTATGGATGGTACATGCGACAAGGGCGTGCTGAGCTTGCGGGCGGAAACTACTCCCGCGCTCGCGCGTTCTTCGATAGCGCGCTCGAGGCCAAGCCCGGCTCGGCCGAAGCGATGGACGCCCTCGGACAGGTGTCGATGCGCATCGAAGACTTCGACTCCGCCCTACGCTATTTCCGCGTGGCGGCCCGGCGTGGGCATGACGACGGCTATTTCAACCTCGGAAAGACCTTCGAGCGGATGGGACGGACTGAAGAGGCGGTCTCCGCGTATTACACGTATGTGAAACGGCGACCGACGGGCGCTCATGCCGCCGCTGCCAAATCAGCGATCAAAACCTTGCAACCCAACGCAATGCTTCCTCCCGAACCCGAACCCGAAGCGGAGCCCGAACCCCAGCCCGAGCCCAGCGCAGAAGCGGAGCCGTCTCCAGCGGAAGAGCCAGCGCAGGAACCAGAACCGGCAGCACCATGAACCACACCACACCTCGCTCCGCGCTCGCGATTCTCGCGATTCTCGCATCCCTAGCCACTACCTCTTGCGGCGGAGAAGAAAAAGCTTCGGACGAACCGGTGGTTCGCGAGCTTCGCCTTCTGCAGGCGTTCCCGGACGGCTCGGAACACGATCCCTTCGCCCGTCCACAGCCCACGCTCCATGACGTCCTCGTGCGGATTTGGGACGCAACCGATGACGCGAACGTCAAAGGCCTCTTCGTACGGGTCGGCCCATTGCGAGGTGCCTGGGGCAGTGTTGGAGACCTCGTCGAGGCGCTGAGTGAGTTCCGAGCCGAGAACCGGCCTGTGCATTGTCATTTCGAGACCGCCGACAACGTTGGCTTCGTGCTGCTCGCATCCACGTGCGATCGGATCAGCATGTCGCCGGCGGGCACCCTCGATTTAGTAGGCCCTGCGGCCGTGATGATCTATGCGCGCTCGTTGCTCGAAAAGGTCGGTGTCGAAGCAGAGATCATCCACATGGGCCGATACAAGGGTGCCGGTGACATGTTCATTCGAGACGACATGCCCGAAGAAGCCAAAGCGTCGATGGACGCGATTCTCGACGACCTCTACGGCGCCTTGATCGAGGCCACGAAGGTTCGGACAGGTGGCGACGTTCGTAAAGCCAAGGCCCTGATCGACGGAGGTCCATACGCTTCGGCGGCGGCCTCGGAAGCAGGCCTGGTCGATTCGGTGGGTTTCCTTCGAGATTCGCGCGAGGAGATCAAGAAGGCGGCCGGTGTCGACACGATTCGCCGCACTCGCATGCTACCCAAACAAGAACAGCTGACGCTAGGCCAATTCTTGCACTTGTTGAGCGGCGACACCGAGAAGCCCGAGGCCGATGGCGAGCGCGTGGCCCTGGTGTTCGTGACGGGCAGCATCACTGACGGCGACTCCGGCTCTACGGGTGATGCGGTCTCTGGTCCTTTCGTGCGTGCGATGGAGCGGCTCGAACATGACGACAACGTCAAAGCTGTCGTCATGCGGATCAACTCACCCGGCGGCTCGGCTCTTGCCAGCGACCGGATGTGGGATGCGGCACGCAACCTCGCTGAGGCCAAGCCGTTGATCGCAAGCGTTGGAGACATGGCTGCAAGCGGGGGCTACTACATCGCGTCCGCCGCTGACGAAATTCTCGCGCATCCCAATAGCCTGGTCGGTTCGATTGGCGTGGTCGGCGGGAAGTTCAACTTCGCAGGGCTTGCCGAGGAGCTTGGCGTCAACACCTTCATCTTGCAGCGCGGCAAGCGCGCGGCTTGGTCGACTCCGGTGCGCGCGCTGAATGCCACCGAACGGCAGGGCTTCGAGACCCTCCTTCGCGACACGTACGATCGTTTCATCGACCGCGTGGCCGTTGGCCGCAAGATGGAACGCGCAGCGGTCCTGGCCGCCGCCGAGGGCCGCGTGATGACCGGGCAAGACGGCAAAGAGCTCGGCCTCATCGATGAGATGGCGGGCTTGAGCGAGGCGCTCGACCGGGCGCGGGCAGCCGCAGGATTGGGACCTGATGCGCCCATCGAGCTCTGGCCTGCGCCCAAGGGAATGATCGACGCGATCAACGACCTGCTCAGCGGCAATGGAGACGATGACGCGCGCATTCTGCAACGACTGTGGCTTCGGCGGCACCCGCTGGCCGCGGCGCTTCCGCTCGAGCCATGGGCAGACATGCTCCAGGTGCTCGCCGCAGAGCACGTGGCGCTGGTGCCGCCCTACTTCTTCTCGCTGCGCTAGCTCTGGCGCCGCTACGGCGTCACAACGGGCGTGTTGCAATACTGCCGGAAGTCTTGGCCGGGAAGGCAGCTGTTGTCGACCGTCGAGCTCACGCAGTTCTCCAGGCAACCTTCACATAGATCGACCGGCCAACGGAACGGAGCCGACCGTTGGCTGAAACCGCCAAAAGTGGTGCCGCCCGCACGAATGTCGAGCAGAATCGAGGGCTGGCCCGCAGCGATGAGGGCGCTGAGCGCACCCTGATAGGACGCTGGAATGCCAATTGCGGCGGCGACTTCGGTCGAAGGCTCACCGCCCGGCGCGATTGCGGGGAGAACTGCGTTGGTGGTGACTCGGTACGGATTGACGAGGCCGTCCGGCAGCGCGAGGAGCGACCCATCCGGAAGCAACATCGTGATATCGAAGTTATCAACTTGAATGTTCGACTGCTCTGCCTGGAATTCGAGCGCGTTCGTGATCAAGTAGCTCTCGAGCAACGGGCTGATCACGTAGTCTGCCCCGAGGCCAGTAGACAGGTCGCGGTAAGAGATGTCGTACTGGCCGCGCGGGAGCCGGAGATCTTGGTCGGCGGTGACGACGCAACTCTCGTCCGGCGGAAGATTCGCCGAGATTTGTAGTCCATTGTCGGGGAAGCGGTTGCACCCGGCAACCGTCACCGCCAGCATCATAGCCACGAGCATGAATCGACTCATAAGTCCCCTCCAGAGGGTGCTTTCATGGTATCGAGCCCCGGTGTAAGCCGCCAAATTTCCGCCGCCTACCACGGCTCGAGAGCGCCGCGGACCTCATCGAGGCTCAGCAGCTCCACCTCCGTCTGGCCCGGAAGACGGGGAATTACGAAGTAAATGCTGTCCCCTCGGCGCTTCTTGTCGGACCCGATGAATCCGAGGGCACGCTTGTTCAGTCGTTCCTCGAGATTGGTGGGCAGGCCGAGCTTCCCAAGAAGTCGGGTAAGCCGCTCCGTCTCCTCACTGCGCCCACGTCCGAGGCGATGCGCAACATGCATGGCAGCGATCATTCCGAGGGCCACACCCTCCCCGTGCCGGATGCCGCGGTACTCACTGGCTGCTTCGAGGCCATGGCCGACAGTGTGTCCCAGGTTCAGAAGCATGCGGCGGCCTGACTCCTGCTCGTCTTCGTGCACGATGCGCGACTTCAGTCGGATCGACATGCGCACCGCGCGAATCGTCGCGTCGGCGTCACCCGCTGTCAGCGCCTCCGCATCGCGTTCAAGCATCGCGACCGATTCTTCGGAGTCGAGCCAGGCGCTCTTCACGATCTCAGCTAAGCCAGCAATGCGCTCTTCGCCCGGTAGCGTCGAGAGGGTCTCGACATCGCACAGAACGAACTTCGGTTGATGGAAAGTGCCGACGAGGTTCTTACCGCGCGGGCGGTTGAACCCCGTCTTGCCCCCCACCGAGCTGTCGACCATGGCGAGAAGCGTAGTTGGAACTTGCCCGAGGGCCACACCGCGAAGCAAGGTCGAGGCGGCAAACCCCGTCAAATCGCCGATCACACCGCCGCCGACGCCGATGAGGATCGCTCGTCGGTCGACCTCGGCTTTGAGCGCGGTGTCCCAGATCTGTTCCACGCTGGTGACATTCTTATTCGCCTCGTCGCCGGGAAGCTTCACTCCAATTGGAGGTTTGCCTGCCAAAGTGAGGTCACGCCGGGCATCTGCGGGCCAAGGCCGGTCGTCACCCCCGTCGAAGACGAGGACGGCGTCGCCTGCCGAATGCTGATTCGCCCGAGTCCCGACGCGATGACGCGTGCCGCGCCCCACTTCGACTCGGTACGTTCGCAGCCCAAGCGCTACGACGATCGGCGAGATATTTCGTACCCCTACGATCTCCGCCACGATTTCCCCGGCGGCGAGCACCCCCGTATCGATGACAGCGTGGGCCTCCGCATACGGCGCAGCCCGCGCTATCAAGATGCGCTCGATGTCTCCTCGTGGATCGTCGCCCAGCAGCGGACGGCCCTCCCCCTGGCTGACACGCTCCGCAAGCACCGAAGGGTCGGCGATCAGCGTGATGACGATCCCCTCGTGGAGCAGCATCTGCCGCGTCTCGTCATCAACGACGGTCCCTCCGCCAAGCGCAACCACACCCACGTCGGACGGCAGCGTCTCCAGCGCCTCCCGTTCGAGAGTCCGAAAGCCCCCCTCGCCCCGCTCGGCAAAAATCTCCGGAATCGACCGCCCAGCCAGGTGCTCGACGCGTTCGTCCAAGTCGAGCGCACGGGTTCCGAGGCGTTCCGCTACAGCGCCGGCAACAGTCGACTTCCCAGCCCCCATGGGTCCTGACAAATAAACACGCACGCACCAAGCATACGAGCCCCCTCGCCCCCAGTCACGAACCCGGCGGCGTAGCCCCGTGGAGGACGCGCAGCGGCCTCTTTACGGGGGGGGCCTACTCCGGAAGCGCTAGCGCCCGATTCACGATCCTCGGTGTGAG
>CAZHPJ010000047.1:0-10968 GCA_964534585.1 uncultured Sandaracinaceae bacterium
ACCGGTGACCCGCCTCCGCATACGCATCATACATGCCTAGATAGAAATCGAATTCACGAAACTGGCGCTCGAAAAATCCCAGGAACGCGGCCAGCAACCCGCTCATCGTCGGGAAATTTCTATGCGTGACGAACAGCCGGCGAAGAAGCTCCGGCTGTTCCTCCGCAAGCGTGTAGAGTTCTTTGGCACGTGCCGTGCTGACCAGCTCGCCGAGAAGCGCGCCAAGAAACCCCAAGGTGCTCGGCTCTTGTTCGCCGGACGTCCACTTGAGCTCCGGATAGGAGGTCGTATCGGGATCGAGGTACTGATGGATCAAGTCCTCATAGATGGGCCGCAGGTCCTCGAACTCGCCCTGCCGAAGGTCGGTCCACGCGCCCCGACCGTCTCTGTCGATCACCAAGCCATACGATGCGACGTCTGCCGCGAGCCGCAGTGGGTTGTTGTCGAACACGCCGCCGTCGAGGAAAGGATCATGCCGCGTGGGCAGCACGCATTCCCACGTATCGGGATCCTCGGGATCCGTCAGGCAATAGTCGAGTTGCTGCGGCGCGAAGGCCAAAGGAAACGCGGATGACGCGAACAGCAGGTCTTGGAGGCGATCGAAGTCTTCCCCTGCACCGTCTTCGCGAAACGGCAGTAGTGCTTGCGGGAGCCCCGATCTTACGGCGACGTAGTTGCTGAGAGTCGGGGGCACACCCGGGCCTCGGCCACGAATCCGAACGACGAACTTCTCCTCCTGACGCGGCAACGATAGGGCCTCGTTGAGGGCGACCGGGTAGCTCCGCAGGCGGGTGGCTGAGATCCCGACGACCACGTCACAATCGTTAGCGAGGCCCTCATTCCAGGTGCGGCGCACTTGTTGTACTGCCCGCTCCAGCCCGTCGCGCGTGAAGACATTGCTGGGTCCCACCTGCTCGGGATCGAATAGGTCGTCGAACCCCAGGCCCACCCAAATCCTCCACCCTAGGTCGCTGTGTGGGTCGTAGTTGGCTGGCCGGCACGAGTTGATCGCGGCAATGAGCGCATTGACGCTTCCCGCGGAGGCCCCGGTGAGGAGTCGGAGTCTATATCTCCCCTCCGTGTGACGAACGGTTTGCGTCGACAGATAGAGGTAACCCGCTTCATACGAGCCAAGCGACACGCCCCCGCTGATAGTGAGTGCAAGCTCGGCCCCTCCTCGCTCTACGGCGGCACCGTCAACTTGCGAGAGAGAACAGTTTGGCACGGTCCACGCGGAAAGCGAGACAACTACAGCTGCCACTATCGCAGAGCAGGTCCGGCGCAGCGGAGTCACGAAATATCCTCATTGTGTCGTGTAACGGTGTCGCCCCGCTCGATGCACGTTAGGACATCGCAGGCCCAGCCTTGATCTACGGAAGCTATGCACCGTGTGGTGAGATGTTTCGCCCAATCTGCGAGCAATCCGGCTAACGCGCCCTGCTTGCCGCCGTACGTCACCATCACATATGGAGGAAACAAATCATGTTCGACAATATCAACCTCAAGCGCGCCGTCCTCGCCGGGCTGGCCGGAACCACCGCCATGACGGGCCTAATGCTGGCCGCACCGATGATGGGCATGCCGCGCATGAACATCGGCGAGATGCTGGGATCGATGATGGGCGGCTTCACGGCACTCGGGTGGGTAGCCCACTTCATGATCGGTACCGCCCTCGCGGTAGCCTACGCTGCGTTCTTCGCTGAGCGCCTCTCCGGCCCCACCGTGGTTCGCGGAATGCTCTTCGGGCTCGCGCCGTGGCTGCTCGCTCAGGTCGTGGTCATGCCCATGATGGGCGCCGGCTTGTTTAGTGGATCGATGGTCGCCGCGGCCGGGAGCCTGATGGGTCATCTCATCTACGGTGCCATCGTCGGAACGGTCTACCGCCAGAGCGAGCGGGCGGCTCTTCCGCAAGCGGTGCAAGCAGACGCATGAGAGACGGTACGACTTCCGCCTCAACAGCAGCCGTCACCCGCGTAGTGCCAGGTTGACGGAGTAATGACGAGATCGTCCCGCCCTAGCCTTTCGAGCGCGCTCGCAGTCTTGTCGCACACACCGAGCGGTATGTCGCGAGAGATTAAATGGCCTTTGCCGTCATCGAAATGGTCGTCCCCGCCTACGTAAAGAACGCTGCGGCCGGTGAAAATGCATGGTCCGTCACTAGGGATGGGGTCTTTGATCGCCACAGCCTCAATGCTATCGAGCAAGAGGTTTTCATCCAGCGCGTAGCGCCTCTTGTCGAGCACGCGATACGGCCGTCGGGCGCGTATCTCGATGGTTCCGAAGCCTGCCGCGACGATAGCCTCCAAGTACTGCCCCAGGGTCAACGCGCCCGAAAGACACTGCGCTCGAAGCAAGGGATCGTCTGCAAGGCTGGGTGGAATCGGCCGCTCTGCCACGGGGTCGCTCAACACGAAGCGACCTCCGGGCTTGAGCACGCGATGTACCTCCCGGAGGGCTCTGTCGAGATGCTCTCGCGTGAAGATGTTGAACAAGCAGTTTTGCGCAGCGACGTCGACGCTCTCGGACTCCACCGGCAGCGACAGCGCGTCGCCTTCACGCAGATCGACGAACGATGGATCGAACCATCCGTTCCGACTTGCGGCCTCGTTTAGAAGGCTACGAGCCGTCGCCAGCATCTCGGGGACCTTGTCGATCGCGAGCACGGCCCCCTTCCGGCGCAGGAAATAACTGAACTGCAGCGCTTCCATGCCGGCGCCGACTCCGACATAGAGCGCATTCTCGGCATTCGCGAGATCCCGTGGATGAATGGTCGTGCCGCACCCGTAGTTCCTCTCGAGCATCGCCTGCGGCACATCCAGGTCAGGAAGATGCCAAGTGGGCGTGCTGGTGCAGCAAAGAGAAGCTTGAGGCGTTTGAGCCGCTGTGGCGTAGACGTCTTCTACGACGTCACGGTAGTCCGGATCCATACGCGGCTTATAGCACCGGGCTTCTCTAGTTACGTTATCGCCCCCGTGTGGCACACTCCAAGCCCTACACACCCCTGCACCCGATCGGAGTTGTCTATGTTGCGCGCAAGCCCGTTTCTCGTTCCAGTCGTTGTTTTTGTCCTCAGCGCGTGCGGGTCCGACGCCGGAGGTTCAGCTGGAAGCGGGGGTTCGGGCGGGAGCCCTTCCCAACCGAGCTTGTCGTTCTTCGTCACTAGCGTGGGGACTGGAACGACCGCAGGAAACCTAGGCGGTCTCGTAGGGGCAGACGAGATGTGCCAGGAGCTCGCCGCCGCAGTCGGTGCGGGTGACCGAACCTGGCGTGCGTACCTGAGCACCTCGAGCGAGAACGCGCGAGACCGGATTGGCACCGGTCCTTGGTACAACGTGCGACTGCAGGAGATCGCACCCGACGTGGCAACCCTCCATGAGAATGGCATCTCGCGGTTGGAATGGTTCCCCACGGACGATCCCGAAGACGACGGCTTGGTCATCGACGAGAATGGAGACCTGGTACCGTTGCTGGAGCACGACATCATTACTGGAAGCCAGATGGACGGCACCGTTTCCGAGGGGCGGACGTGCCTCGACTGGACTTCAGCGAGCGGGGACCAAGTCGCCCAGGTGGGCCACAGCGACCTCGCACCGCCCGGCGTCACTATCGGAGGCCCGGACCGCCAGTCGTGGAACTCGGCACATGACACCGTCAGCTGCACCAAACAGGGCTTGGCCGACAGAGGCGGCGTGGGCCGGTTCTACTGCTTCGCTGCCGATTGATCTCGCCCCGAGAGACGCAGCTCCGTGGCGGCCCGGCGACGGATCGCCGGATCGGGGTGCGAGGTCGCGGCGGAGGAAAGCGCGGCTCGAGCCTCAGGAGTGCCGATGCCCCCTAAGCCACGGATCGCGGCCATGCCCCTTCGCGTATCTCCCGAAGCAAGCGCGTTCGCAAGAGGTTCGACTGCGGCGGCGTTGCCGGGGTAGCCCAAAGAAATTGCTGCTGCCAAGCCGGCAGCCGCGTCAGCTCCTGCCAGGATCTTCACGAGCTCCTTGTTCACTGCGGGACTCGAATGGACGCCAACCACACGAATGACCGTGACCCGATCGGCTCCGCGCGTCGATCGCAGCAACCGGACCCAGCGCACATCACCACGCAACAGCCCACGTTGCTCGAGCTCCGCGAGGAGACCCACGCGCACCCCAATCGGAGTCCCGGCGTCGTTGATCACCTTCTCCAATGCCGGGATGTCCCTGGCAGTGACGGGAAGCGCCTGCCCGGCGAGGACGAGGTCGCTCAGTGCCGAGGTGGCGAGACGCGCGTCGCGCGAGGCCAGCAGCTTGAAGGTGATCCGGCGCAGGGCTTCCACTCGCCCATCAGCGGGCAAAGTGTCGAGAGCCGCATAGGCGCGTGCCGCCGCCAGCGTCGCTCGACGCGACGCGGGGGACAAGACGTAGTCCTCGTTATGCTCCTGTGCCGAATACCAGCGCAGGGTTCCCGTAGAGCCGAGCCTGCGTAGCTCGCGACTTCGTGCGAGATCCCGAAGAAAGAACAGGGCCTCTTCCCCTGATCGATACAGCGCGACGCCATGACCGTGCTGCACGAAGCGAAGCGTCTTCCCCGCCTCGGCGGGCCCCTCGAGCACCTCGAGAACCTCGACGCTCAGAGCCGGCCGGTGCACCGATCTCCCATCTTGGGAGATCACGACGTCTTCGACCCCCACCACGCGGGCGTGGATGACCAGATCGGCCTGAGCGACTAGCGCTCGCAGGCTGCTGGTTGCGCGGCCCATGTGCGCGCGACTTCCCGACGGCACCCCTACCGCGAGCAGCATGACGGTGAGCACGCCAAGTTGGGTCCTTCGGCAATGCGTCAATGCAGTGCGTCGATCAGATCGAGTAGCGACTCCGAGACCTTTGGATCGACCTCTTGGCCAACATTGTTCTCGAACACGGTGCCGCAGTCGATGGGCTGGACCGGACAGGACGCCTCATCATCCGTAAAGAGGTACGGGAAGCAGAAGTGGCAGCTGTCGTCCCACTTATCGAATGGAACCTGATATCCGATGTGGTCGTTCCCGAGCCCAATGATGAACGTGTGCTCTGCACCGGTCATGCGTTCGCGGTAGACCTCGCCCAGCTGGGGATCGAGCTCGGTGGGCACCACAGCGACGCTTGCCCCGCCGATGCGTACAGCGCCGACCTCGGTGTGGAGGTCCTCCCCGAGCGCCTGGGGAATCCCGTGGAAGGGCGGCGGGTAAGGAAAGCCGTTGGAGGTGTCCGGTTCTCCGCCGGTGAAGAGGGTCCGGCGATCGTCGAGCACGCCGGCCGCCACTCCCACACGGAAGAACGGGTTCGCAAGCGGGATTGCCACCGGCGAGGTGCGGCCAAAGCTGATGTCGGGGGCATCGTCACCGGCTTCGCTCACGTCAATGGCGGAGATCACCCGCTCGGCGAGTTGCGTCCCGTGCACTTCAGCGAAGCGGAAGGTTCGTCGTTCGGCCGGCTGATCGGTAAGAGGGTCGAGCACGTCGAGATCGAGCGGGCCCTGAAGCACGCCGAGATCGGCGCTCACCCAGATGGCGGTGCCGCCGTACTCCGCTTCGAGTCGCTCGCGCGCGGGGTGTGGGAAATCGGACGTGATGAACGTGTTGCTCGAGCCCAGGCTTTCCGGATGGCTCGCGAAGTTGACCAGAGTGGCTAGCACCTCGTAGCTGGCGTCCTGGCTGGGCTCGCGCTTCGTGAACTGCATGACCGCGAGGCGCGAGTCGACGATGCGCCCTTCGAACGCCGGGGCTAGCTCGGCATCGCCCGCGAGCACCTTGCCATCGGCGACACCGAAACCGTCGTCTTCCACGTCGAGGCCAAGACTGAGCCCCTGCGAATCCGGCGTCACGAGCCGCATCCGTGCCCGTTCGAGGTTCGCCGCCGCCTCATCGATGCAGTCGGCGACCGTCGCGTTGATGAAATCGAGGTACGCGTAGTCGATGCCCGAGGCTATCGAGCTCGGCCCCCACAGCCCCACGGTGTCGGGTCCCTCGTGCGTGTGGGTGCTGGAGATGGCCGCGTAGTCGATCTTGCTGTCGGGGGAAACCATGTCGCGTATGATCTCCGTCTCAGCGACCCCATAGCCGACGACGTCGATCGCCACGATCGCGACGCGGCCGCCGGGTCCCGCAACGACGACCCCACGTGCCCAGAGCCGATCATGGTAGCCCGTCGCCTGACGATCATTGCCGAAGCCAGCCATGTAGATGGGATCCGTGTGGTTGACGGCCGCCACCTCGCCGAATGTGTCCTCGTACACCGAGGCGAGGTTAGGACTCACGGGCGTAATGTCGCGAACGCAGACGCCAACCTGGAAGGTCTCATCGCCGCCCATTCCGCCCGCGCCTGCCGAGCCGCCGGCACCGCCGCCACTGCTCTCGTTGTTTCCGCAGCCAACGAGGGCAAGGGCGCAAACAAGAACGGGAAGCGCGAACAGCAAAGGGAACGAGTTGAAGCCGAAACTGCGAAACATAGTCTTCCTCACCTCGATGCCTCGGCGCTTCGCTGCACCGGTGCGGCCTCAGCGGGCTCCTCGCGCTCAACGTGCGACTTGTCGGTACGCCACTTGGGCTGGAGCCGGACCTTGTCCCAGACTTCTGGGAAGGCATCGGTGGCACCGAGCTTCTCGCGCATGCGCCTGTAGAGCCGATGGTCGAACATCTCTTCGAACTGGGTGCGGTTCATCCAGACGTCTTGGTAGAGTGGAACAAAGCCGCCGACTTCGTGGGTGAAACGCTCGGTAGCCGCGACGTGCTCCTCCGCATCCCACTCCTCACCTCGCTTGAGCGCGGGAGGAATCCCGTACGCGCCGAGGTCGACGAACATGTCCCAGTCCTCGCCTGGCTGTAGTTGCCGCGGCTTGGGCTGAAGGCCCTGGTGCTGGCCATGGTCGTAAATGCGAATCGGGTAGACGAGAAGCGGATACACCTCGAAGCGCTCGTGGAACTCCTCGACGGTGCGCTCGAGCTCACGCATCGGAACGATGACGTCCTGCACCACGTGTTTGTGCACGAGCTTCCAACGGATGCCTTCGGTCATGGTGCCCTTTAGGAGCGAGATCTTCGGCGCGCCCAGCCAGCCGAAGCCCCAGCGCCACCAGGTCTTGGTGGAAAACGGCATGAGCTCTTCGATTTCCCAGAAGATCGAGCGCGTATGACGGTGGTAGTACTCTCGTAGCGGGATCCAGTCTTCGAACTCGCCACGCTCGAGCGCTGTCTCCACGTGTTGATAGAAGAACTTCTCGTACCATCGATTGATGTGGTTGATCTTGCTCCGATCCACGGGCGCATCGTCGTACCAAGCGCATTGAATGACACCGGTGTCTTTCGAGTAGATCGTCGCTTCCAAGAACTCCGGCGCATCGTCTGCCACCGAAAGCGCGTAGGTCTCGTCGCAGAGCTCCTTCATGCTGTGACAGGGGATGTACTTCATCCGAATGTACGGCTTGGCTCGCTCGATCTCGAGCTCGAGAGCCACCAGAAATCCGAGCGTGCCGTGCGACCAGGGGAGCGCATGGAAGAGCTCCGGGTCGCTCTCGCGAGTGACCCGTTGAAGAGAACCGTCCGCAGTCACGATCTCGTAAGCGACGATCGTCTCCTGAATCAATCCGTACCGATGACACGTCGTCTCCATGCCGAGACCCATCGCGAGACCCCCGGCCGTGAGATCTTCCATCTCGACCATGACCTTGAGCGCGTAGCCCATGGGAACGAGATACCGGGTGAGCTGCCCCATGTTCACGAGCGGCTCGACCCGAACGACCATCCGCTCGGTGTCCACCTCGAGCACATCACGCAGGGCGACCTCGATCTGGTTGCAGTCCTTCTTGTAGGTCGAGGTTCGTGTCGACACGGTCAACCAAGGCGGGCGCGCCGTGCACATCGGACGCTCGGACCCCGAAGCGCTCCACGCGCGCACTTGTTCCTGTACGCCTCGCACCCGCTCGTCGTGCTTCTCGGGAGACGCGCCGAAACGCGCGTAGAGCACGTCGCGCGTCACGCGTCCGCGCTCGAACAGAAAGCTCGCGGGCAGAGCCGTCGCGGCAACAACCAAGCCACGGTTGTCCGTCATCCATTGAGCAGCGCCCTTTGCGAGCTTTGTCTGCCCGAGCTTGCCTAGTATCGACATGTCTCTCCTTAGTATTCGAGATTCAGCCGCTCAGGAAGCGGCCGGAGCTGGGTAAAACTGCCCGTACCAGCGGCGCAGTTGGTGAACAGGACCATCTCCACGCGTGAGCAACGGGTTCTTGCGGTAGATTTTTCGCTGCCAAATCGCATGGTCTTGGCGCCACTGCGAGAACCAGTTGCCGACTATGAAGGATGCCAGAGGCTTTGGAACGCTTCGATCGCTAAACCAACGGAAACGAACGTGCTGCGTCAAGGGTGCAACCGGTGTGTGGCTCTGATACATCACGACGCGACCCCCTCCTCGAGCCAGCGTGAAGTCGAAGCGGATGATGCTGCCGGGGCCCTCGATACGAACTTCTGCACGGGCGCCCGACCCCGGGATCGGCTTGCCTCGAAATTCGAGGACGGCGTCGTTCGTGAACCAACAAACCTGTTTCTGGGGTTCGTCCCGGTGCCAAGTCGCTTCATGGTGGATCCTCATGCCCGGTACGGGGATTTCCGTCCAAGGCACGCGGAGGCGTCCATGAATTGCTGCGAAGTGCTGGAAGTCGACGGTGTTCTCGATGAACTCGAGGATATGCATCTGTATGAGCCCGGCATCATGCTCTCCCCGCCAGACTAGGGTGCCGTCATCGATCTCCCCGAGGCGTTCGATCCGGTATGGTGGCTCGGGCGCCGGACCTTCACCTACGGCTCCGTGCCGATGGTACACGAGCACCCATCCATGAAGCTCTTGGACAGCCCAGGACCTCGTGCGATATCGGGGGTCTGCCTGGCCCTCGTCGGATTGACTGACGACGCACCCGTCTCCGCGGATCCTCCAGCCGTGGAACGGGCACTCGACGCAATCGCCCCGCACCGTCCCGTCGGCCAGATTGGCGCCGAGGTGGGGACAATAGGCGTCGACCACCTGCGCCTGGCCCGAGGCGTCGCGAAACACCACCCATTGGTTGCCCGCACACTGCACGAACGTCGGCCGGTCACGAAAATCGCTCGACCGGCCGACTACGTACCAGCCCTCAGGATACGGCGGCGGATAGGTGTCCTCGCGCGCCGACTCGACGATGGGATCGAGGTCCCTTCGGCCGAGTCGCCCCTGTAGTACCCGTAGCGGCGCCTGGACGCCCCCGGCCATCATGCCGCCGGTCGTCGGACCAGGAAGAAGTAGTTGGGGGTGAAGATCTTCGCCTCGCCACCCGCGATGAGCGCCTCGGCCGCCGCGCCAAGCATCTTGCTCACTTCGGCCGAGCCCTTGGGGGCGATCCGCAGCGCTTCCACGGTCCGGATCAGTCGTCGCGCGAGGAAGCGACCCACTCGCCCTCGACGCACAGCGAGCAAGCTGCTCGTTTCGCCGACGAGCGGCAGATACCAAGGGGTTTCCGGATCACAGACATCCGCTGCGTTGTGATGCTCAATCACCTCGAATCCTGCGGCGCGGAGCGCTCCGAGCATCTGAGGAACCGTGGCGATGTCTGGAAGACTGTCTCCCTCCTCGATGCCCTTCTTGATGCGCTGATGTTCTGCGTTGCTCGGGTCGAACGCGTCGGTCATGCACCACTCGTACCCGGCAAACGAGGCACCGGGCTTCAGCGTGCGGTAGATCTCTTTGAATACTCCGACCTTGTCTGGCGCGTGACATGTGGCCTCGAACGCATAGGCGGCGTCATACGTGCCATCCGCTACGTCGAGGTTCATGAAATCGCCCTTGAAGCCCGAGCACAGGTCGGCGAGACCGGTCTCTTCGTTGTACTTGCTGAGCTTGGTCAACTGGTAGTCGTTGTTGTTGACGCCTTCGATCGTCGCCCTGGAAAAACGAGCGATGGTGCGCATGGGCCCGCCGACGCCGCAGCCGACGTCGAGCACCTTCATGCCGGGAGCGAGCCCCAGCTTGAGTGCGAAGAAATGCTCTGACCGGGCCAACGAGGCATCGAACGACTCGCTGTTGAAGCGAGGGGCAAAGTGAAACGACTTGGCCCAGCCATGCTCGTAAAAGTCGGTAACGAGATCGTAGTAGTGATTGATCATCGTCGTGTAGCCGGCCTTGCGCGCGTGCACGTCGCCACCATTCGACTCGTCGTGGAAGTCCAGGTACTCGTTGATAGCCCCGTGCACCTGACCGCGTGTTCGCTCGTCCGAATAGAACCGATTCACTGCTTGCTGTTGCATGATACCCCTCTGTAAATGAAGGCCTCCGATAACACGAATCGACCGGCGTGGCAGGGGCGAACTCACGTCTACGGGACGGGCAAAGTACACGAATCGTAAAGTTATCGCGCGCTCTACCGTTCACCCCTTCCTCGCGACCGCTCAGGTCCGCGGCGCTTCAGCTCACGATCAACGCCGCACACGGCACCGTTGCGAAAATTCTTGGGGCTCGGCGCCGCATGTCCCCATCCGTGTATACTGGGCGCCTCCGTACACGAGACCATGCCTGGCCCGCAACACGCTCGCACGGGAGCATTCGCTCTCATGTTCTCCCTCGGCGCAGCCTGTAGCGCCACCGACGGCAATGGGTACGAAACGCCCAACCCTCCTGCAGGCGCCCCCCTCGCCTCCGAAGTCGATCCATTCATCGGTACGGCAGCTGACGGGATGACCTTTCCTGGCGCACTGGTCCCGTGGGGAATGGCATCACCCAGCCCTCATACGACGCTGACCGACCCCGCGGATGCGCTCGCAGGCGTGTTCGTGAACGGCGGCTACCGATACGGTGACCCGCAGATCCATGGCTTCGGTTTGACGCACTTGAGCGGTGTCGGCTGTCCCGACCTGGGCCTTCCAGTGGTTGCACCGACGTCGGGTACAACGCCCGCAAGCTTTGATGACTACCATTGTAAAAATCTGATAGTCAGCAG
>CAZHPJ010000048.1:0-10920 GCA_964534585.1 uncultured Sandaracinaceae bacterium
GGCGTCGGCAGCGCCCCGGCCAACAGCAACTTGGACACAAACGACCACTGGTTCGCGGCGCGGGCCCAGGGCGACCTCGACGAGGACGGCACCGACTTCTTCCTCGAAATCTACTCGCAGTCGAGGCACATTTATAACAGTGCCACTGCAATCGGCGGCTGGGAGTGACAATTTCCGTCACCTGCGGGTGACGAAATCTGTCGCTCGGAGCCTTTTTCCGGCTCTGCGAATCCCGGATTCGTCAATAATTTCTGCTTTGGCGAGGGGTTGGGGACAATCGGCACGGCAGTTGCAGTGTCTTTGGGCAACTCAAGGTTAAGCGGGCACTGGGCCCGGGGGAAAGGGAACTAAGGAAATGAACAAGCTACTCTCGAAGAAAGAGGGTTTTACCCTCATCGAGCTGATGATCGTTGTCGCCATCATCGGCATTCTCGCCGCAATCGCGATTCCGGCATTCATCAACTACGTGAAGCGTGCGAAGACCTCGGAAGCAGGCGCGAACCTCAAGGCGATGTTCCAGGGCGCCGCGGCTTACTACGACTCAGAGCACTGGGGTGCGGGCATGGTCACGGCCGGCGCCACTGCCGCAGCCTCGACGCATTGCTTGGTACCGACCGCGACGGCAAGCTGGAGCGCGGACGACCAGAAGTACGTTGTGAACTGGCAGGCGGACGAGTCCGACTCTTACGAGGCCATCAACTTCGCTCCGGCGGATCCGCTGTACTTCGAGTACCACATCACCTCGGACACCAACGGCACGGTCAACGACTGTGGCAAGGCGGCTAGCTCGACCTCGGTCTATACCTTCAGAGCGAACGGAGACCTCGACGGCGACGACGTGGAGTCCACGTACGATCTCGCTGCGGGTACGAACCCGGACAACGCGCTCTACCGCGCGCCGGGCATCGCGATCACCGACGGGCTCGAATAGTCACTCAGAGCTAACGACTCGAAAAGGCCGCGACTCACGTCGCGGCCTTCTCCATTTAAGGGGGCCTCTCCCGTTTTTCGATATACTGCGAGGATGAAAACCGGGGTTCGAGTCATTGCCGCCACAGTGATGTTTGGGGTGCTCGTGGGGGTTTGGTCCCTTCGTGGACGGGCGATGGAGCAGTACCTCAGGACGCAAACCTACGAAGATATCTATTACCTGCCGCCTCCCGAGTGGCTGCAAGTGATGAGCTTGGGCCATCGGCAGGCACTCGCAGACCTGATTTGGCTTCGCGCCCTCATTTACTTCGGCGACGAGTTGGCAAACCAGGGCGCCGTGAAGCACGTGTTCAACTACGGTGAGTCCATGCTGGCGCTCGACCCGGACTTCCGGCGCGTCTACAGCTGGATCGGCGTAGCGGGGGTCTACACGCCAGTCGGCAACCCGCCTGAGTTCACCGAGCGCGCGGTCGACGTGTTGCGCCGCGGCGTAGAACGCTTTCCAAACGACGGGGAGCTGGCATGGGATGCCGGAGCAACGATCACCTACGAGCTCCTGCCGCACCTTCCCAAAGATGACCCATCGCGCGACCGTCTCGAAACGGACGGAAACGAATATATGATGGCGGCGGCGCGACTCGGCGGCGGGCCTCCCTGGCTGGTCCTCACGAACGCCACCTCGCTTCGAAAGCTCGGCCAGCAGAATCGAGAGCTCCGGCATCTCGAAGAGGTGTACGCGCTGATCCGCGACCCGAAAGTGAAGGCCCAAATCGAGTTTCGCCTCTCTCAACTCCGCGACCAGGCGTATGCGGAAGCCTTCAAGAGTGCGAACGAGGAGTTCGAGCAGCGGCGACTGGAGGAGTTTCCGTACCTGCCACCGACGCTCTACTTCTTCGTGGCTGAACCGATCGACACCACGATCGGCCTCGGAGAAGCCGGCTAGGCTCTTGCCAAACGGGTTGTAGCCCGGCACAGTCCCGCGGCCTTGCCTCGCGGTCGCCCGAGATTGAGCCTGATCGAAGTGGCGCTCCTGTTGTGCCTCATCGGTATCGTGTTGGCGGTGTTCGTTCCGACGTTCCTACGCCGTGTGCGGACCAACAAAATCATCGAGGCCTCCGAGCTTCTCCAAGAAATGAGCGATCTGACCGCCGCCTACTACGCGACGTCGTGGGATGTGGGCAAGCGACACTGCCTGCCGCCGAGCGCAGGGCCGACGCCTGCGGTGCCGACGGTCGACTCGGAGGAGGTGGACTTCTTCGCGGACGAGCAAGCGGGTCACACGACTTGGAAAGCGCTCGGCTTCCAACCGTCCCGTCCGGTTCGATATAGCTACAGCTACACGACCAGCCAAGATGGTTGTGATCTGATCGGTAGTGACGATTTGGAACCGGTCTCGTTTCGCGCCAAAGGCGACCTCGACGGAGACGGGGTCCCGTCGACCTTCGAGCGACGAGCAACCCTCGGAGCGGACGGGCTGAAACCGGAAGGCACCTTGCACGTTCACCAACGGATCGAGTGATCCCTGTGACGCGCACTCATTCCGCTCGTCCCGACGCGATACGCGCCTCGGCATCGACGAGCGCGGTGACGATCTCGCCAGACGCTCGGCGAAGTGCCGGTGGCGCACGATCGCCGAAGCGATCAGGATGTAGGTCTCGAACCAGCTTACGCAGTGCAAGACGGGCGTCCCGACCTCCTGCGCCTTTCGGAAGATCGAGGAGCGCGTGTGCAGAGGCCTGCCGGCGTACCTCTCTGCGCTTTCGGAGCAACAGAGGATACGAACCTCCCGCCTTCGGGGAAGCCGCACGCAACAGCTTGAGCATCCAGAGAAATCGATACCCCCGGAGGCCGCACCCAGGAAGCGTTGAAAGCTCCTCGGCAGGCACGCCCCGACGTAGCCAGAACAACACGGCCGTTTCCTCGGGCCGGAGCTCCGCCCCGCGAAACAGGGCCTCACCGGCTGCGGTGAGGTGATAGACCGCGTCTCCAAGCTCCGCGTGCAGGCTCGCCGCGTCCACACCATGCACAACGGCGCGCATGGTCTGCAGCGCGAGGGTTCGCGCCGGAATCGGATCGCGCAGCCTCCACGAGGTCGCCGCAGCGGGTGATTGCACGAGGCGCAAGACGAGCCCGTCCCATTGGCACATTTGCCAGACGTTCTCGAACACCTGCCGGTGCGAAATGGCCACGCGCCGCTCGATGTTGGCACCCACCACCTGACTCGCATCGAGTGAGATCGTCGCCTCGCGCCCTGCACCGCGAACGTGCAAGGTGCCACTGGCGCCTGCTCTGTCGAGACCGAGCAGTACGCGACAGACCGTCGTAGCGCTGGGAAGCGCGCGCATGAATCCCAGATAGGCGATTCACCGACCGGTGGCCAGTTTTCAGCGTGACGCCGCGTAGCGAGGGTCGCCGGGACGCAAGGCGAGCGCGTTTCGGATTTGCGCGAACCTCGCGGACACCGACTTCGGCGCGACACCATACCGCCGAGCGACCTCGGCTTGAGTGCACCCCGGACGCTGCTCGACGACTGCGATCGCGTATTCGAGCGCGGCAGCCAATACCTCGGGCTTGGTGATTCGAAGCTCGCAGTGCGCCTGCATGTCGGACCACAGCTGGGTGGCGCGTTCGATCTCGGCGCGGGAGAAGCCTGCTTCGCCCATCTTGAGCTGCACCGTCTCGACAACGCGGTCACCGGGCGGGCGGCGGACGGTTGCTGTCGCCGCGGGCGCGTCGGTGGCTCCGCCTTCGATCCATCCGAGCAGCGCGCGATGATCCGGATTGCACGGGCCCTTCTCTTGCGCGAGCTCAGCGAGCTTCCGCGCTTCGTCGAGGTCACCGAGACGCGCTACGCAATGGGCCAGCGAGCCGATGATCTCGTCATGCTCCGGCTCGAGCTCGTACGCGCGTCGGAGGTGCCCCTCGGCGATGCTTGGCTCGTCCAGGGCGATATCCATGAGATGGCCGAGGTTGTGATGGTACCAAGGTGTCTGCGGTGCGAGGCTCGATGCCTCTCGATAGGCACGGACCGCGACACGGTAGTTCCCGAGCAGCGCGTGGCAGAGGCCCATGAGCGCATAAATAATGTCGTCCTCATCGCAGTAGCCGAGCACGCGCCGCAGATGCAACGCCGCCTTCCAAGGGTTGTCTTCCAGGAGAAGCTCGGCGAGATGACGGTGCGCGAAGATTGAGGCGTCGCTCCCCTCCTCAGCCGCGGATGCCAACTGGGTCAACAAACCCTCGGCGCGCGCGGACGACGCGTCGAGCGCTTCTTCCGCTCGCTCCCAAAGCTCTTCGACGGTGCTCGCCCGTTGACCCATTGGTATTCGTATAGCCGGTCACTTTTTTGAACGCAAGACTCGGCCGCCTGTCGCTCGCGAGCGGAACAGCGACCCTTGCACTCCGCAGCGCAGGTATCACGCATGGAGTATCCCACCGCGCGATGGTCCGATTCGGTTCGCATGAAACTGCGCTCCAAGCGAGCATGGGGTATGCTTCAAGCGCGTGACCCCTGACGGGTCGAAGGACGGCGAAACCATGATGCCCGACGAATTCGACGAAAAGGCTTCTACGGACCCCGATCAGGGAGAGCGGGAGCGCCGCTGGTCCGAGGGTGTTCTGCGCGACACGCTTCGAAAAGCTGTCGAGAAGGGCATCGAGGCTGGCATCGGGACGCTCCGAACTGCGGACAGCGCGCTTCGTGGGGTCACCCAGGACGGCAAGCTCCCCAAGGAGCTGATCGGCTACGTCTTCGCCTCGGTCGATGAGACCAAGAACGCAATGGTTCGTGTCGTCGCCAAAGAGGTTCGCGATTTCCTCGAGGCTACCGACATTGCGGGCGAATTCTACAAGGCGCTCACGTCGCTGTCGTTCGAGGTGAAGACAGAGATTCGCTTCATCCCCAACGACGCGGGCGGCGTTCGGCCGCAGGTTAGAACTCGTGCGGTACAGAAGCGCAAACGACGCAGGGGCGTGGTCGAGACCGAGCAGATCATCCCGCCCGACGATTCGGGCGAAACCTGAGCAGCATGACCGCACCCGGCAAAGTGTACTTGGTGGGTGCCGGCCCGGGCGATCCGGAGCTGATCACGGCGCGCGGGCTCCGGCGGCTCAGGGAAGCGGACGTCGTGCTCTACGACGCGCTCGTACATCCCGATCAGTTGAGCGCGGCGAAGCCCGATGCCGAGCTCGTTTTCGTCGGCAAGCGCGCGGGCCGAGTCAACCAACGGCAGGCCGAGATCAACCGTCGCCTTGCTCAGGCTGCGCGCGAAGGCAAGACCGTCGTGCGCCTCAAAGGCGGTGATCCCTATCTATTTGGCCGGGGCTCCGAGGAAGCCGAGCTGCTGGCCTCGGAAGGGATCGCATTCGAAGTGGTGCCAGGCGTGCCCTCTCCCCTCGCCGCGACGGCGTACGCGGGCCTCTCCTTGACGCACCGCGCGCTCGCGTCGAGCGTCGCGTACATTACGGCGACCGAATCCGTCGAAAAGGACCGCACCGGCCACGACTGGTCGAAGCTCGCCACGGCCACCCAGACTCTGGTCATCTTCATGGGGATGCGCAAGCTCGACTCCCTCACGCAGCTTTTGATCGAGAACGGGCGCCCTGCCGATACGCCCGTCGCCGTCGTACAATGGGCATCGCTACCGAAGCAGCGCACGGTTGTCGGAACATTGGCCGACATCCATCAGCGCGCGTCGAAGGCCGGGATCGGCTTACCCGCACTCACGATCGTCGGTGATGTCGTGCGGTTACGCGAGAAGCTGCGTTGGTTCGACACCCAGCCCCTCTTCGGCAAGCGCATGCTCGTGACGCGCGCGGTTCACCAAGCCGGATCGCTCGCCGCGCTGCTTCGGGACGAAGGCGCACAGCCGATCTTGGCGCCAACCATCCGTATCGCGCCGCCCCTGGACTGCAGCCCGCTACACGACGCGGTGACCCATCTGGATTGCTACGACTGGGTTCTTTTCACGAGCGGCAACGCCGTCGATGCTGTCTTCTCGTCGATCAGCGACGCAGGCCTGGACGTGAGGGCTTTGGCGGGGGCCAGAGTCTGCGCCATCGGCTCAAAGACACAGGAGGCGTTAATCTCGCGAGGCATCCGCGCGGACCTGATCCCTGAGGACGCCCGCGCCGAGGGCGTCATCGCCGCACTCCGACCGCTTCTCGCCGACCGGACTCGCATCCTGCTCCCGCGTGCTGAGCTCGCGCGCGAGGTCTTGCCAGACTCACTTCGAGACGCGGGAGCAGAGGTCGATGTCGTCGTGGCCTACCGGAACCTGCCCCCGGAACCCAAGGAGGTCGAACGTCTCGCGAGCCTCGTCGACCCGGCCGAAAGCGAGGCCATCTTGTTTACATCTTCGTCGACGGTGCGGAACCTCTTCGACGTGCTTGGCGATGACGCTGCCAGCCGTCTGAACGCGCTCGACCTCTTTTCGATAGGCCCGATCACGACCCGGACGGCGGAGCGTCTCGGCCTCGGCGTGGAGGCCACATCGCCAGAGCAGACGATCGAATCCCTGGTCGCGACGGTACGTGCGTACTATGCCCCCCCAGGAGATGCAGATGCCTAGGTTTTCATGGTTGGGCGCCCTTACCCTCGTTTGCCTCGTCGGCACGGCTTGTGGCGACCCGTGCGGCGACCCGGAGGACCGGCTGGTGCCTCTGAGCGAGCTTCCCTGCAACATGACGAACGCAGGTGTCTGGGAGTCTCACCCCTTTCCGCCAATCACCGACGAGCAATGCTATTGGCTCCAGTTCCGAGGGTGCAGCCGGTATGAAATAGAGCACCAGCTGGGCCGTGTGCCCACGAACATCGTTGGCTACACCTCGTTCGACCCCGACGGCAGCTTCTCCACAGTAGGCTCGGGCAATAGCTTCGTCGTCGAAGCGGCCGACGCCTCGACGGTGACCATCCGCAACGCCCAAAACCAGCTTTTCTACCTCAGGCTCACGGTCGAGTGACCCCCCTAGCGGATCGCCCTGCCCGGCCTTAGATTGAAAAAAAGGCGTGGGGCAGTGCCTGACTGGGCTGACCCAGAGAAAGCGCTAAAATAGGGCATGGCCGACAAGCTCGAGAACGATGCCGGGACCATCACTCAGGTCAAGCCGGAGAAAAAGCTCAAACGCCCGCGGCTCTATCGGGTTCTTCTGCACAACGATGATTACACCACCAGGGACTTTGTCGTTCAGGTTTTGCACAACGTCTTTCACCGTGGAGAGCAAGAGGCGATCCGCATCATGCTCCATGTTCACCACAATGGCTTGGGCGTCGCGGGGGTGTTCACCCGTGAGGTCGCGGAGACCAAGATCCAGCGAGTGGAACGAATGGCGCGAGGGCAGGAATTCCCTCTCCGCCTGACGATGGAGCCCGAAGAGGAGGAAGACGCGTAGACATGGCCGGCCCCGTCATCGACAAAGAACTTCAAGCGACCCTTCGCAAGGCATTCGACCGCGCAGAATTGATGCGCCACGAGTATGTGACGCTCGAGCACCTGCTGCTCGCCCTCACCGAGGACCCAAATGGGTCGAAGGCCCTGCGGGCATGTGGGGTCGACATCGGCCGTCTGCGAAAACGACTCGAGCAGTTCATGCAGGAGCGCCTGTCGCGCGTGCCGGAGACTGTCACCATCGAGCCCCGGCAAACGCTGGCGGTGGAGCGGGTTCTTCAGCGTGCCGCGATTCACGCCATCTCATCTGAAATGAAAACCATCGACGGAAGCAATGTGCTCGTCCAGGTGCTCAAAGAAGATGAGTCCTACGCGGCCTTCGTGCTCCAAGAGGAAGGCGTTAGTGCGCTCGACCTCAAGCGCTACATCGCGCACGGCGTGGGAACGGACATCATCCCAGGCGAGAGCGACGCTTACACCGGCACGGACTTCGACGAAGACGAAGACGAGGCAGCCACCGGACGCGACCCGCTCGAAGCATTCGCGACCGATCTGATCGCCGAGGCCGCCGAGGGGCGCATCGACCCGCTGATCGGCCGCGACGACGAGCTCGACCGCACGGTTCAAGTGCTATGCCGCCGGCGCAAGAACAACCCGGTGTTCGTCGGCGAGCCGGGCGTGGGCAAGACCGCAATCGCGGAAGGCCTCGCGCGGCGCGTCTACGAAGAGCGCGTCCCTGAGGTTCTTCAAGGGGCGCAGATCTACTCGCTCGACATGGGGGCCCTCCTCGCCGGCACGAAGTTCCGCGGGCAGTTCGAGGAGCGTCTCAAGGCGATCATGAGGCGCCTCCAGGAGCTCGACAATGCGATCCTGTTCATCGACGAGATTCACACCATCGTCGGCGCGGGCGCAACGACCGGTAGCTCGATGGATGCGTCAAACATCCTCAAGCCTGCGCTGGCCTCCGGCAAGCTCCGATGCCTGGGGTCGACGACCTACACCGATTTCAAGCACCTCGATCGCGACCGGGCCCTCGCCCGCCGCTTCCAGAAGATCGAGGTCCACGAGCCCACCGTCGAAGATACCATCGAGATCCTCAAGGGCCTCCGCCAGTATTACGAAGAGCATCACGACGTGAAGTACGACGACGCGGCGCTCGAGGCGGCGGCGCGGCTTGCGCAGAAACATATCCTCGAACGGTTCTTGCCCGACAAAGCGATCGACGTCATCGACGAGGCCGGTTCGCTCGAGCGCATGAGCCCCGAAAGCGAGCGCACCCATCGCATCACCGTCAAAGAGATCGAAAAGGTCGTCAGCAAGATAGCGCGGGTGCCGATCGAGTCGGTGAGCGCCAAGGAACGCGACCAGCTCAAGGAGCTCGGCCCGGAGCTTCGCAAAGTCATCTTCGGCCAGGACGCCGCCATCGAGAAAGTCGTCAGCGCGATCACGTTGGCACGGGCTGGGCTGCGCGCCGACCACAAGCCAATCGGATCTTTCTTGTTCGCCGGACCCACCGGTGTGGGAAAAACCGAGCTGGCCCGGCAGTTGGCCCGCGTCATGGGTGTCGAGCTCTTACGGTTCGACATGAGCGAATACGGCGAGCGGCACTCGGTGTCGCGGCTGATCGGCGCGCCACCCGGCTACGTCGGCTACGACCAAGGCGGCCTGCTCACGGACGCGGTTCGTAAGCACCCTCACGCCGTGGTGATTCTCGATGAGATCGAAAAGGCCCATGGAGAACTCTTCAATATCCTATTGCAGGTGATGGACCACGCCAAGCTCACCGACAACAACGGACGCGAAGCCGACTTCCGCAACATCGTGCTCGTCATGACCACTAACGCCGGCGCGTTCGAAGCGACGGAGAAGGTCGTCGGCTTTGGCGGCGGAGACGAGCCCCAGGACTTCGCGACCGGCCGAGCACGACAGGCGATCGAACGCATATTCACCCCGGAGTTCCGCAACCGCCTCGATTCGGCGGTCTATTTCCGCGGGCTCCACAAGGACGTCATCCGCTTGGTCGTAGACAAGGAGGTCGCGCTGCTCAGCGACATGCTCACCGAAAAGCAGGTGCGGCTCGAGCTCAGCGACGCGGCACGCGACTGGCTGGCCGAGCACGGCTACGACCCACAGATGGGCGCACGACCCATGGCGCGGCTCGTCGAGCAGAAGCTCAAGAAGCCACTCGCCGAAGCGATGGTCTTCGGAAGCCTGAAAGAAGGCGGGACGGCACTGGCCGAAGTCCAAGACGGCGACATCGCCTTAGCCTTCCCCGCGTCGCGATAGACTATGGCGCCCGCTGATGCCCGTGTACCTGCTAGACGAAGGGCTCTCTTTCCCCGCTCCTGAAGATGCCAACGAGGAAGGCATCGTAGCGGTCGGTGGGGACGTTTCCCCGGAACGGCTCCTGGTGGCCTACCGGCAGGGTATCTTCCCGTGGCCGGCCCGCGGCTATCCGCTGCTCTGGTTCTCCCCCGATCCGCGTTTCGCATTGACGCCCTCACGTGCTCACGTCTCTCGCTCGTTGCGTAAGGTGGTCCGCCGGGGACAGCTCCGCGTGACGGCCGATACGGTCTTCGACGACGTGATAACCGCGTGCGCCGCCATGCCGCGGCCCCATCAACAGGGAACTTGGATCACGCGCGAGCTTCAAGAAGGCTATCTCGGGCTTCACGAGCTCGGATACGCGCACAGTATCGAAGCGTGGCGCGACGATGAGCTGGTGGGCGGTCTCTACGGCGTGGCGATCGGAGGGACCTTCGCCGGTGAGTCTATGTTTGCTTCGGAGCCCGACGCGTCGAAGGTTGCCTTCACCACCTTGCTCGGGCATTTGGCGATGTGGGACTTCCGCATCGTCGACTGCCAGGTGCACACCGAGCATCTCGCTCGGTTTGGCGCCACCATGTGGCCACGTGCACGT
Source organism: uncultured Sandaracinaceae bacterium (assembly GCA_964534585.1). Classification (GTDB taxonomy): domain Bacteria; phylum Myxococcota_A; class Polyangia; order Polyangiales; family Houyiibacteriaceae; genus SG8-38. The sequence goes on from CAZHPJ010000048.1 coordinate 10,237, forward strand.
TTTCTCTCCGACTGGCGCGCGGGGGTCGCCAAGCCCAGCGTCCTGGCGCCCTGGCAGCTCACGATGTCCCCCGACGAAGCACTCAAACAACTGCGATCTGGTGTATGATGCGAGCCGACATGAGGGCGAAGCTGTTCTGGATTTGGGTGATCGCGCTCGTGGTTGCCGCGTTCGCGACGGCACCCTCCGCCCTCGCCCAAGACTCACCCGCGGGCGGAAACGACGCCGGTACCGAGAACGATGCCGGAACCGGAGGACAGGCCGAAACGGACTCGGCCGCCGGTACCGAAGCACCACCCGTTGAGGCTGCCTCCGATGCCAAGCGCATCGTGCGTATCCGCCAAGTCATCGAGCTGGACAGTCAGCATCTGCGCTGGCTTCGAAGCGAGCTCCGCTCCCGTGAGCAATGGTACGACGGGTTGGCCGCGGAGATGGGCAAAATCTCGGAGGAGCGCAACGCGAAAAAGGAGAAGCTCGAAGCGCTCGACGCGGATCCCGAGTCCGACCCGGAAGAGGTCGACGCGTTGCGCACCGAGCTCCAAGAGCTCGATCAGGACTATGGCCTCTTCGACACGCAGACCGACCTTGCGCTCAGCGCCGAGAAAGCCGTACGAGAGCAAATCCGGGCCTTAGGAGAAAAGATCCGGAAAGAGGAGCGCGCGCTCGGCGAGCTGACCGGCGAAA
>CAZHPJ010000049.1:0-10779 GCA_964534585.1 uncultured Sandaracinaceae bacterium
GTTCGAGGGGGCGCTCGGGCAGGTCGGCGGTCAGTACGTCGAGGAACAGCTCGAGCAAGCAGAAGAAGCCGTTAGGGCTGTTGATGAGACCGAGCGGGAGGTGGAACTCGACTACGGGGCGTGGCAGCTTCTGCTCGAGACTGTTTGCTTGGTCGTTCATGGTTTGGCGCAAAACCTGCGCCTCGTAACGCGGGAGCTCTGCTCGCACTCCCATGCTTCGGTATCGTTCTATATGGAGTCGGGTTGAATGGAAATAGTACATGTTCTATTTTCGATCGACCGGAGAAGCGATGATGGGTACGGGTGTGTGGTTGGGTTTAATTCATCGGTTGTTTCCGTGGCGCGCACCGGTTGCCGCTGAAGGTCGGCGCCGCCGCAGGCGAAAACGCGCGCGCACAGCACAGCAAGAGCCTGCCGTCAGCATCCGCCTAGCGCGCAGCAATGCCTACACCGGGATCGCCCGCTTCACCGGACGTTCCATCGATCGACTGTTCCTCACCGCCATGAGCCGGCCTCACCGCTATCCAGGTCCCGACGACTTGGCGCGAGTTGGCGAGGAAATCGCTGGCGCCCACGCTCTGTATCGTAACGGCCGGCCCGCAGCTCCGAGTGCGTTTCACACCGCTCCGCCAGCGCTCGAGTCCCCTTGCATTGAACCGGCTTGGCACCCTTCGATGCGCTTCGAGTGGCTTTCGTTCGAGAGTGGCTACGCTGCTCCTCCGGATGACCCGTCCAGCAAGAGGTGGAACAACTACGACCGCAATGACACCGCTCACGCCTGGGTCGTTCGCCACAGTGACCCGACCCGGCCTTGGCTGATTTGTCTGCACGGCCTCGGGACGGGCGGCCCCTATGCGGATTTCGCAGGGTTCCGCGCCGATATGCTGCACCACGAGCTAGGACTCAATCTGTTGATGCCGGTGCTACCGCTGCACGGTCCTCGCAAACCCGCGGCGTTGCCGATCGCATCGCTTCTGTCCTTCGACCTGCTCGACGCGTTTCATGGTGTATCGCAAGCCGTGTGGGACACGCGTCGCTTGATTCAATGGGCGCGCGCGCAAGGCGCTACCAAAATCGGCCTGTACGGTTTGTCGATTGGCTCTTACGTTGCGGCGTTGCTTTCGGGTCTCGAGAACGTCGACGTCGTGATCGCTGGCATCCCAGTCTGTAACATTCCGGATTTGTTCGTACACCATGCTCCCCTCGACCAACGCCAAGAGGCTGAAGAGAAGGGAGTCCTCGGCATACGGACGCGCGAGCTGTTCGAGCTCATTTCGCCGTTGTCGGTGACGCCTCACACCGTGCTCGAAAACCGCTTCATTTTCGCCGGAAGCGACGATAAGGTGTCGACGCCCGAGCAGGCCGAGCGCTTGTGGGAGCACTGGGGACAACCGGGTATCCGTTGGTTCGCCGGGGGCCACGTCAGCTTCTTCTGGTCGTCCGAGGTGGGGCCCTTCGTCGACCACCGCCTTCACCGGGCCGGCTTCGCCGTCTTGGATCGCTGAGGCAAGGCATGGAGCGGTTTACGGGGCAAGACGCTTCGTTTCTCTACATGGAAACTCCCAGCGTGCACATGCACACGCTGAAGATCGCGGTCATCGATCTGCCGGCGAAGATTCCCTACGCTGACGTATTCGATCTCGTGCGCGTCTCGATGGAGAGCAAGCTCCATTTGGTGCCTCGACTTCGACTGCGGCCGGTCGAGGTTCCCGGAGGCTTGCATCACCCGATGTGGGTCAAGGATCCGCACTTCAACATCGGGCGTCATCTCTATCGCGCAAAGCTCGCGGAGCCTGGCGGGCATCGCGAGATGGACCAAGCGATTGCCGAGATCGCGAGCACCCAACTCCCGCGCGACCGGCCCCTCTGGGAGACCTGGTTGCTGGAAGGCTTGGCTGACGGAGGGGTCGTGCTGGTCACGAAGATCCATCACAGCCTCGCAGACGGCGTTGCATCGGCCACCATCTTGGGGGAGGTGATGAACATCGAGCGCAACCACGACGATCTCGATGCGCCGAACCCGACCTGGGTTCCGGAGCCGCTTCCGTCCCGCAGCACGCTCCTCAAAGACGCGTTCCGCGATCAGCGAAAGCAGGCAGGCGCCATTGGACCGCTGATGAGAAGGACCCTCAAAGGGGGCGTCAACGTCCTGAAGAACATCAAGCACCGAGCGACAGCCGTTCCGTATCCGTTCGTGACGCCGCGTACGGTCTTCAACCGGACACTTTCTCCGGAACGTTCGTTCGCGTCGACGTCACTGCCGCTCGCAGACCTCAAGACGGTGAAGCGCGCAGCGAATGTCACCTTGAACGATGTCGTCCTGGCTACGGTTGCGGGCGCGCTCAATCGGTTTTTCGACGAACGGGGAGAGCACTTGTCCCGGCCGCTCATCGCGAGTGTGCCGATGGCGGTGGCTTCACTCGACGACGCCCCGCGCACGGCCGGCAACCGTGTTGCCAATCTCTTCACGTCGCTTTGCAACGACGTGAGCGATCCACTCGAGCGCCTGCAGAAGATTCACGCCGTTACCGCCCAGTCGAAAGAGATACAACAGCAACTCGGGATGGACACGCTGCTCGATTGGTCCGAGGCTGCGCCGGCGGGGCTTTACCGATGGATCCTAGGCGCCTATTCGCAATTGGGGCTGTCTGACGTCATGCCGCCTCCAGCCAATCTGATCATCTCCAACGTACGGGGCCCCGATCAGCCGCTCTACGTTGCTGGCGCTCGGCTCCGAGCGATCTACTCGGTCGGTCCTGCGATGGAAGGCATTGGTCTCAACATCACGGGATGGAGCTACTGTGGCGACCTGTCCTTCGCGCTCATCGCAGATGCGGCCGCAATCCCCGACCCACATTCGATTACCGATGCCCTCCCAGGTGCGCTATACGACCTCGAGAAAGCGACCGGCATCACCTCATGAGCAATCCGACGATCGACGCTTGGCACAAGCTGGTCGAAGAACAAAACATGGCTGCGTTGGACGATCTACTGGCCGACGACGCTGTGTTTCATTCGCCTGTCGTGCACACGCCACAGCAAGGCAAGCAGCTGGTGAAGCTCTATCTCAGCGCGGCCGCCATGGCGCTTCACGACAGCAACTTCAAATACGTTCGCGAGGTCGTCGGCGAATCCGATGCGTTCCTAGAGTTCACCGCGGAGCTCGATGGCATTCACATCAACGCTGTCGACATCATCCACTGGAACGCAGACGGAAAGATCGACGACTTCAAGGTGATGATTCGCCCGCTCAAGGCGGTGAACCTGCTTCACGGCATGATGAAGAAGCTGCTCGGGCAGAAGGGATAGCGCGCACACTAGCTGAGCGTCGAGAGCTTGTCTCGGTGCTTTGCCTGCACCGCGTTGTACTCGTCTTGCGTGAGGCTGAGCGCCTTGGCGATGCGGCGCAGCTGGGTTTGCTCGTCGAGTTTGAGCACCTGGTCGGCGACCGCCATCTCTACCAGCACTTCGAGCACCTCCAGGCGGAGCTCTCGGTCGGCGAGGTCTCGCAAATCGCGCGTCCAATCGTGGTCGCCGAGAAGCGCCACATGACTGATCTGGTCGGCCAAGAGGCCACAGATCGCATCGATACCTGCCTGGCTGAGCCCATGCACCCGGCTGAGCTCCGTTCGAATCGCGGCCTCTTCCTGCGTCGAGTAATCTCCGTCCGCGTACGCGATCTTGGCGAGCAATCCAGCCACGGCGGTTACGATGCGACGTGTGGCATCGTCAGCGTCCCCGAGATATTTCTCGACGATTTCCGCAAGACGGTCCCTTGCCAGCGGGGTTGATTCTTGGGGTTTGTCTTTGCGACGGAAGATCATCGACGTCTCAATAATCCCGTCGCCGCCGATGCACAAGGGCACTAGAGCCCGGCTTTGACGCCGGCCCACACGGCCGCGCAGACCACGGCCCCAATCAAGCTCAGCCACAGTGCGTTGTGCACGAAGAACGGAAAGATCAAAAGGAGCAGACCGGACCCCAACTGGACGGGCCGCTGCTGCTTCTTGCCGTACATGAACATCACGAAACCGATGCTGCTGACGAGGAGAGAAACGACTAGATAGCCTGGATCGAGCATCCTTACCTGGGTTTGTACGCGACTGCGGCAGACGAGGGACCTGCCAGCGGAATGATCTCAAACCGCGTGAAGCCAACCTCTTTACACCACTCTTTGAAGTCTGCTCCACTGTAATCGAACGCATCCCCAAACTCGATCAGCATGTTGAGCGACATCAGCAGGCCGAAGGCGTTTTCGCGGCGCGCATCGTCGATCAACGCCTCGACGACGATAAATGCGCCACCGGGCGGCAGGGCGTCATAGGCGAGCTGGATCAGATGCTTCTTCTTTTCGAGGTTCCAATCGTGAAGGACCATGCCCATCGTGATGACGTCGGCTTTAGGCAGTGGGTCAGCAAAGAAATCGATGACGGCGGTCGTGACGCGATCGGACAAGCCCGCCCGTGCGATTGCGCTCTTGGCGATCGGCTCGACTGGAGGAAGATCCGCAGAGATGCATCGCATGTGTGGGTTTCCTGCGGCCACCATGCATGAGAGCTGCCCCGTTGCGCCCCCCGCGTCACAAAGAGTCTCATACCTCGAGAAGTCGAACTTCTCCGCCAAGGCCTTGAAGTTGCCCGCGGAGATGCCTGCCATGGCGTTCATGAATTGTTCGAGCCGTTCTGGCGCTGCGTACAGCTTGGCGAACAGCGCTTCGCCCCCATCCTTGGTCTCGTTTTGCGGCTGGCCGGTCTGAAGTGCTTCGGTGAGATTCCCCCAGAAGCGGTAGAGGCGGCTGCTTGCCATCTCGAGAATCCCACCGATGTACTGAGGGCTCTTCTTGTCGAGGAACGCCTCCGTTTCGGTCGTGTTCCCGTAGAGCGCCGTCGGCCCGTCGCCTTCACGGTCGAGCACGCCTAGTGCAACGAGGGCGTCGGGAAAGTCGGGAATCGCACGTGGATGAAGCCCGAGGCGTTTCGCGATTGCTTCGCCCGTCAGCTTCCCACCCCTCAGGTGTGTGAACAGCTCGAGCTCGACGGCTGTGAGGAGCGTTCGCGAGCCGAAAAAGCCCATGCCGACTTGCATGATGTGTGAGGGATCTAGGGCGAGTTTGGTCATGAGATAGCGCTTCCGTGAAACCGCATTCCTACAGCGGGAAGCCTCGCGAACGCAACCGAGAAAACGCTACCCATCTTCGCTCGCGAAGAAGAACGTGCAGTTGGGCAGGTCCATGAAGGATTCCTGGGCTCGGCGCAGGCCTTCGATGTGCTCGGTGCTCTCAGGCGCTTCCAAAAACGTGACGATGTCGCGACCGTGTTCCCACCAAATTTCGGCCATCCCGTCGTAAGGCGCCTTCGTTCCCCGCGATTGCATGATCGCCATGTTCTGATCCACGACCAACGCCGTGCTCAGCACGCACCGTTTCGCCTTCGCTGCATCAGAGATGGCCTTCACCTTCCCCCCATACTCCGCCCACTTGTCACGAAACTCCTGCTTCGAAAGACCCGGCTTGCGACGCACACACTGAACGAACTTGATCATGATGACTCCTTGCCCCCGCGGGAGACCCGTCCATCTTCACAAATCCCAATCGCAGTGGCCAACATAAAACGCGCAACGCATCGCTGGTGGGGGCGAAGGGCCACGCCGAGAAGTCCCAGGTCCACGGAATCAGCATCCACAGGCACCGGCCCTAGTCGCCATCGTTCCCGATGCCCGTTGGGAGCGCGCCGTCTTTGGAGTGGAGGCCTGTCGTGGCTTTTGCTCTCGTCAGGAGAGCGTCGCCGATGTGGCTGACGGCTAGCAATGCGAAGAGCGGTCCCGCTACGATCGCGCCTTCGATTCCTTTGGCCAAGACCGTCGGCACCAGCGTGCTCAGGAAAAGTGTCCACAGCAGCGCAGCGCCGATGATCTCCAGCATCGCGTACTTGCGGTAGCCCAGATAGTAATCGCCCAAGCCCGGGAACAGCAGCGAGCGGAGTGCGGCCTTCCTCGGGCTTTTGAACTCCTCGCCGCATGCCTCGCAAGAAGCAGGAGCTCCGTCGGTTGCGGTGAAACACCGGGGGCACAGATTCTGCCAGCCGCCTTTCTTGGTGGCGGCAGAGTCGAGCAATCCTCTCAGCTGCCGGGCTTCCGACCTCTTGACGCCGTGGAACATCAACTGCTCGCGGCCGGAGCGGATGAAGATGTAACTGTTGCGGCCTGTCGTGGCTCGGATGCGCTCGAGTGGAAGCTGGTTGGCGAACATGCGCGGCCTCTGCTTCGAGTCGGTGTGGATCAGCAGCACTCGCTTGTCGGTGAGGACCAACGTGGTGCGGTTGGCAAACGGGTTCATCGAGCCAGCGGTCAGTAGCCACCAAGTCAGCTGCCGCACGCCGTTCGTGGTGAAGCGCACCACCTCCATGGGGTTGAGTGCCAGTTGTAGGACCGGCTCAGCCTTGCAAAGCATTTCGGCGCGCTTGCGGTCGCGCCGCTTGATTCGGCCGTTGCGCGCGCCCGGGAACATCTCCTCGAACCGAACCGCGATCGATGCGGGCAGGAGTGCTTTGAGCTCCTCTTCTGGCTGACCCCCCCTGGGCATACGCAACAGGCAGGGTAGCACGTCGTCCTCGCCCTCATTCAGCGCTGCTCAAACCCTCAGGATGGTGCTAGCATCGCCGAACGCTCGCTTCTGTGGGGATTTGGAGATGGTAGATCCGTTTTTGGTGGCCGCGTTGGCTCTGCTCGTCGCCAATCTCGTCGTGACGCTGGTGCTTCTCAAAAGGAGGGATCGTGGGGAAACGGCGGACGTGCTTCGGGCGGAGCTTCGCGCCTCCCGTGAGGAGGCGTCGTCCTCAGCAAGTGAGCTGCGGCAGGAGGTTTCTCGTACCCACCAGGCCAGCACCGAAACGTTGGTCAACACGATCTCCGAGATCGGCCAGGCGCAAACGACGAACTTCCAAGCCTTCACCGTGCAGCTCAAAACGCTGACCGAATCGAACCAAGGGGGCCTCAAGCATTTGCAGGAAACGGTCGACGGCCGTCTTCAAGAGCTTCGCAGCAGCAACGAACGAAAGCTCGATCAGATGCGCGAGGTGGTCGACGAGAAACTCCAGAGCACGCTCGAAAAGCGTCTCGGGGAGTCGTTCAAGCTGGTCGGGGATCGCCTCGAAGCGGTGCAGCAGGGCCTCGGCGAGATGCGAAGCCTTGCGAGCGGCGTGGGTGACCTCAAGAAAGTGCTCACCAATGTGAAGACGCGCGGCACCTGGGGCGAGGTGCAGCTCGGCGCGTTACTCGAGCAGATCCTCACGGCCGAGCAGTTTGATCGCAATGTGAGGACTCGCCCTGATTCGCGCGACATGGTCGAGTTTGCCATCCGGCTTCCGGGCCCGAGCAACGACCCTGGCGAGTGCGTGTGGCTTCCGATCGACTCGAAGTTCCCGCAGGAAGATTACATCCGCCTCGTCGATGCGAGCGAGGAGGGCGATGCTGCTGCAGTGCAGCAAGCGCAGAGCGCACTCATCCGTTCGATTCAGGATTCCGCCAAGGACGTCGGTAGCAAGTATTTGAATCCACCGCTGACGACTGATTTTGCGATTCTTTTCCTTCCGACCGAAGGTCTCTATGCCGAGGCACTCCGTAGTACGGGCTTGGTCGAGCGTTTGCAGCGCGAGCATCGTATCGTCATCGCAGGGCCCACGACGCTCGCTGCGCTTCTCAACGGCCTCCGCGTCGGCTTCCGCACTCTGGCCATCGAGCAGCGCTCGAGCGAAGTGTGGAAAGTGCTTGGCGCGGTCAAGCACGAGTTCGGGAAATTCGGCGACGTGTTGCAGAAAGTGAAGCGCCAGCTCGACGCCGCGGGGAACACCCTCGAACAAACTGGCGTCCGCACCCGTGCCATGGAACGGAAGCTGCGCTCAGTGGCAGAGCTCTCCGCCGACGCCAGCACCGAAACGCTCGACCTCGCGGACGACAACGCCGGCGACCTCGAAGCAGCGAAAGAAGAAGGCCTCACTTGAGAGGGGACAGTCCCCCTTTTCCCACTGTTAGCTACTGATTGACTGCAGGGTTATGGCTGGGGTGCCTGCGTCGCGGCTCTCGGATAAATCGATTCGGAATTGCATGTGCCAGCTGCGGTGTTCGTCGGGGTCGAGCAGGATTTGGGTGAGGTTCCATTCCGATTCGTGTTGCTCGATCTTCAGTTGTGCGCTGCTGCGCGCGTCAGGGCCGATCTGGATCGCGTCGTACTCCGCCCAATAGGGCGCAAGCGCTTCCTCGAAGCGTCCGTAGTCCCACTCGTTGGCTTCGGACGCTTCTGACAGTGCTTCGGCGGCGCGGTCGTACTGTTTGAATGCCACGAAGCGGACGATCTTCCACGCGGCATTGCGCACCATCGTCGTAAAGCCGCGCACGTCTTTGGTGATGTCGACGGTCGTGTCGTCGGCCCGCTCCACCGGCGTGAGGACATCCTCGTCGGGGACTTGCAGTTGCTCCCATTCGTCCAGAAGGCTCGCATCGACCGAACGGACCGTAAGCCCAAGCCAATCGGAGACGTCGTAGAGCTCGTCGGTCTTCGCGGATTCGGGCACCGTTTGCACGAAGCCCTTGTAGGCGTCGGTCAGGTAGCGCAGCAACACTCCTTCCGAGCGTTGCAAACCGTACTCTTTGACGTACTCGACGAAATTCATGCCGAGCTCGTACATGTCACGCGCGATCGATTTCGGCCGAAGAACGTCGTTGCCAACCCAGGGGTGGCGCTCCGAGAACAGCTCGTACGTGCCGTAGAGAAATTCCTCGTTGGGCTTCGGGTAGTCGATCTTGTCGAGCTCGGCCATACGTTCGTCGTATTCCATGCCCTCGGCCTTCATCGCGGCGAGTGCGCGCGATTTGAGAGTGTTGGTTTGCCCGTACAGGACTGCCCACGGGTGTTCGAGCGTGGCTTCGACCAGCGTGAGAACGTCCAGAGGATAGGCCGCGTCTTCGGGGTCGAGCACGTCGACCGCCTCGACGACGTACAGCGACAGCGCCTGGTTGAGCGAGAAGTCGGACTGAAAATCTTCGTGCACCCGCGCTCCGGCTGGGCCGAGCTCGATCACGCCAGCATCCCGGAGCGATCGGATCATCGCAATCGCACTCCGCGCATGTTGCCGCTTGGCGCTCGGGCCCTCGTGACTGCTGCGAATGAGCCTTCGGAGCGCGAGACAGCCGTTGTCCTCCCGCTCGAAGAGGTTGAGGATCATCGCGTTGCTCACCCGGAATCGAGACATGAGCGGTTCGGGCGGTGACTCCTGGAGCCGCGTGAATGTATCGGCGTCCCAGTGCGCGTATCCCCGCTCGGGCGGTTGCCTCATCTTGAGCTTCCGAAGCTTCTTTGGGTCGCCGGCGGCTTTCGCGCGGAGCTTCTTGTTCTCGACCGCATGTTCGGGCGCTTGCGCGACGACGCTACCGAGGGTGTCGAAACCGCGGCGCCCCGCTCGCCCCGCGATCTGTTTGAAGTCGCGGACGGTCAGCACCTTGGTCTTTTCGCCGTCGTACTTGCAGAGCTTCGTGAAGAGCACCGTGCGGATCGGCACGTTTACACCGACCCCCAGCGTGTCGGTCCCGCAGATGATTCGAAGCTTCCCGTCCTGAGCGAGACGCTCCACCAGCCTCCGGTACCTCGGCAGCATCCCGGCGTGGTGCACCCCGATCCCATGGTGCAGGAACTTCTTGAGCTCCTTGCCGAAGGGCGTGTCGAAGCGCGTTCCGCTGAGCTCTCCTTTCACCGCCTTCTTCTCGTCCTTCGAGAGAAAATCGATGCTCATGAAGCTCTGCGCTTGCTCGGTTGCCGCGCGCTGCGCGAAGTGCACGACGTAAATGGGCGCCTTTCCGTCTTCGAGCAGCGTGACGACGGCGTTGTGCAAAGACTCTTCGCTATACGAAAAATCGAGCGGCACGGGCCGGTCGGTGCTCTTCACCAAGGTCGTCGGCACACCGGTGAGCTCGGTGATCGCGTCCTCGAACACGCGCGTCTCCCCAAGCGTCGCGCTCATCAAAAGGAAACGCGCCCGGGGCAGGGTGAGCAACGGAATCTGCCATGCGACCCCGCGGTCCCGGTCGGCGTAGTAGTGAAACTCGTCCATCACGACCCCGTCGACGTCAGTTCGCTCGCCTTGTCGCAGCGCCAGATTGGCCAGAATCTCCGCCGTGCAACAGATCACCGGCGCGTCGCGATTCACCGTCGCGTCTCCGGTCATCATCCCGACACGCTGCGGCCCGAGCACTCGACACAAATCGAAAAATTTTTCGCTCACCAAGGCTTTGATCGGCGCCGTGTAGAAAGAACGCTCCCCAAGCGCGATCGAACGAAAGTGGGCTGCCAGTGCCACCAACGACTTCCCCGACCCGGTCGGCGTGTTGAGGACCACGTTGTTCCCGACGAAGAGCTCCATCACCGCTTCTTCCTGAGCGGGGTAGAGCTCGAGACCCTGATCATTCGTGTATTCTAAGAACCGCGTGAGCAGCGTGTCGCCGTCAACGTGTTCGTCCAAATCATCGAGGTAGCGATCGAGCACGCTCATGAGGGCTGGGACATGATGCTCGGGTTCTCGTCTTTCATGAGGATCTGCTGGCGCAGTATATTGTAGAGACGGGCGATCGGGGCCCGATTCGCATGGCCAGCGAGCCTAAACTAAAACGAAGCCGACCAACGTGTTCAAACGTCGACCGGCTTCTGACAACGGGCTCCACCAGGGGGGAGGCCAAGACGGGCACCGTCTTCATGGAACGCTTTTTCACCTGACTCTGGATGGGATGGTGGGC
>CAZHPJ010000050.1:0-10659 GCA_964534585.1 uncultured Sandaracinaceae bacterium
CGTGCTCGTAGAAGCTCTGCCAGTCCTGGACCCGCCCGATGCGGTTGTACACGCGCCATGTTAGTCGCCCTTTGGCGTTGATGGTTCTGGTGTCGGGCTGCCTGTCTCCACCGGCAGGGCGTCGTCGGCCCCCCATTCCATCCATGACGCGTCGTACAGCGCCACTCGTTCATGCCCCATCAGCACCAATATGAAGAGAGCGAACGAGGCGAAAATGCCGCCGCCACAATAGGTGATGACGGCTTGGTCCGGTGCGATGGCCGCGTCCTGCCACAATTCCTGCAACGCACCAAATGACTTTACGCGCGAGGTCCGTGGGTCGAGATTGGTTTGGGCTGGCACATTGCATGCGCCAGGCACATGGCCCTTGCGATGGCGCGGGTAAAGGCCCGCCAGACCGAGATAAAAGGGCACTGGCAAAGCATCGATGATGCGTGTGTTGGGTGCCTCGATAGCCTTCAACACGTCCTCTTTGGTGACGCGCAGATTCGAGTGGACGGTTGCTGTAGACCGGGCCGGCGGCCGCGTGACAACCTGCTTTTGAAGCTCATGGCCTGCCGCCTGCCAATCACGCAGCCCGCCATTCAGTATTTTCGCGTCGTCATGGCCGTAGTAGCGCAAAGCCCACCACAGCCTTGCTGCCCAAACCCCGCCGCGATCGTCGTAGACCACCACCGTGCTCCGCGGTCCGATGCCGAGGCGGCTCATCAGCGCCGCGAACGCTTCCGGACCGATGATGCTGGTGCGGTCCGCTGGCCGGGTCAGATCGGTGTCGAGGTCAACGAACTGCGCCCCGGGAATATGCCCTGCCAGATAGTCGGCGCGGCCCGACACCTCCTCGAGCCCCCCATCCGCTCCGGCGCGCACGTCATATCGCGCATCGATGACGCGCAGATCGTCATCGTCGAGATGCGCGCTCAGCCACTCTGTTTCGGCGAGATAACGCCCATTGGGGTAGGTTGGCCTCATGATGCGCCTAGGCATCTATAGCAGGGGTGTTCTTCAGCACGAAGCGCACGAAGCGCGACTTCACCTGCTCAGAGGCTAGGGCCCGCTCGGCGGGAGGCAGATGCGTGATCGCCTGCACGACATGGTTGAGGAACGCCGCGCCACGGCTCTCGCTCTCATCGAAGAGTAGGTCGGCCAGGCGGCCGTGCTCGAGCATCTGGCGGACGACGCGCTCGATCGTGTTTTCGGGCACACGGCTAGGCTTCTCCCGGCGCTCCATGCTGATCGCTTCCTGTTTGCAGATCGTGGCACAGACTCCACAGCCGATGCAGTGCTCGGAATCGAAGACCGGGTGCAGCTCGTTCTTGCGCTTTCCGCCGCTGCGCTCAGGCGCCATGGCGATAGCCGCGACGGGGCACGCGCGGGAGCAACGGGAGCAGCCCTTGCAGTCGTCGGGGTGGTGGAGCGGCTCGAACCCGCTGGGGTTGACCGCCCGAAGCCCGAAGTCGTTGATGGAGGAGAGCTGTCCGCAGCAACAGGCGCAGCAGTTACACACGTAGGCCGGCTCATCCTTCACGTTGTCGGCGATCTGGACCAGGCCGAGCTTTCGGGCCTCGGTCACGATCGACAGGGCTTGCTGCTTGTCGATCGTGCGACCGAAGCCACGCCGACTGACGAAGTCCGCCCCGTTGTTGAGCGACAGGCAGATCTCCTGGGGGACGTCGCAGGCCTTGCCCAGGTGCTCGGCCTTGTGGCGGCAGTAGCAGTGCGAGACCGCGATCTGATCGGCTTCCCGGATGAGGCTGGTCGTACGCTCCCAGTCGAGCACCTCGGGAACGTCGGCGGCCAGTACATCTTCGTGCACCATGGCCCGCCCTATGACCGTGTCATTGCCGAAGACCTCGCGGGCAAAGGTGTCGTCGCCGTGCATGTAGGCGTCCATGGCCTTTGCGACGGACAGCTTGTCGAACATGTCGTGGGCCCGCATCATCGAGAACTCGAAGAAGCCGACCACGGGTGGTGCCAGGAGGTACTTGGTTTCGCCGGTCTGCTGGCTGACGAGATCCATGACCAGGCCCTTGTCGCAGAGAGGCTCGAGCTTGTCCCGCAGCTCGAGCTCCGGCATGCCGAAGCGACGGGCCAGCTTGCTCCGCGACGTGGGCATCATTGGCATCCGTGACGCCAGCGCGGCCTCCGCGGGCGTGTACATCACCTCGAGCAACTCGCGCCAGCCTTGCAGCGCGCGCTCGTCCTCGGGCCTCGGCATGGCGACAGCGTGGTGGTCGAGGCGCTCCATCAGCGCCCGATACTCCTGCTTGAGCTGACCCATGTGTCCGATGGCGCACCTCCAGTAGTCGATGCATGCGAGCTTCGTGCCAGCTCTCGGGGCGACTGAAGCTACACTGCGGGCCGTGCAAAAAGGTCTTTGTAGTGACGACCCGCAAACGAACGGGTAAACAATTACGTATGCGCGCGCTGCGCATTTCGTGCGCCCATTCGGCCCCAAGCGCAAAACCTTCATTCCGCGACGCGTGCCGCTACGAAGCGTCTCGTGGGCATCGGGTGGCGCGGCGCGGGATTAGCCTCCGTTTGGTTGCCCCATCCGCAGCGGACCACCACGTGCGGTCGGCCACGGCAGGCAGGAATCGCCCGAGCCCGGGACGCTGAAGACGTCCATCCCGTGGTCGAAAGTCTGCACGAAGATCTCGAGCTCACCGTCGCCATCGAGATCCCCGACGGTGGGCGCGGCGGGAGCCCCGTTGCCGTTGCCGTTGCTGCCTGGGTTCGGCAGCGCGATGTCGTGCAACAAGGTTCCGTCTGCGGCGAGTACGACGAGGTTGCCCGAGTCGGTGACGTCGGGTGCGCCATAGGTGGCAAAGAGGACCTCGGGCGATCCGTCCTGGTTGAGGTCTGCGACCACCGGCTCTGACGCGTACATGACTTGCTTACCGTGCGTGTAGTTGAATCGCCATAGGCGTTGTGCGTCCGCGTCGAATGCGTAGAGAAAGCCGTCGTTGAGCGACACGAGGATCTCGGGTCGATCATCGCCCTGAAGATTCACCGTTACAGCCGCGGGAACGCCGAGCGGTGGGTACCAACCGTCGACCAAAATGGGGCGTTCACCGCGTGGAAGGTCCTCCCAACCGGCGAGGCGCATCGCGGACCGCGAGCCATCGCCGTACGCTCCCTCGAGCACCATCAGCGCGTACGCTTGGGTTTCGTAGGGCACATTCATCTCGACGTTGGGGATGCCGAGCACCTCGTTGTCGCCGTCGAGGTCGAGGTCGACGATGTTCGGTGGGGAGGCCGTCCACTGCAGCCACTCCGTCCAACTCGGGTTTGGCCATTCGCCGGTGTGGTCGTGGTAGTGGTCCGCTTCGACCTGGGGGTCGGCCCACCGGATGAACTGTCCCCACGTCAATCGTTGGCCGACGAAGTCCGAGCTGCGGTTCGTGAACCATGGAGCGCTGTCGATCGCCACCCCGTCGTGGTTGAAAGCCTGAATGTTGTGGTTGTCGTATGTCACGACGACCTCGAGCTCGGGATCGTCATCGATGTCCCCAATCGCGACGTTGAGACCGTAACAACCATAGCCGCTGTGCCCCTGAAGGTTCCGGTCTGCATCGTTGCCTTCGCCCGAGCGATTGTTGTATCGCGGCCATGCCGGCTGATGGCCACCGGCCGGTTGGTACGTACGGCCATCGACGTCGAAGACGAACACCTGCGCGCCGCCGTCTTCGGTGCTGGCGGTTTGCGTCGTCGTAGCGACCACTTCGATCAGTCCATCTCCGTCGAGGTCCGCAGCAGCGAGTCCTCGGACCTCCGGTTGATTGCCGGCGGTGGTGGTGTCGGCGACCCAGCGGCGATCGAGCGCGGAGGAGTTTCCCGACCAAGAGTAGGCCACCACCTGGTGCCCGCGGCCGACGACGATCTCTTTTGAGCCGTCTCCCTCGAGGTCTACGACGACATGTGGCGCATAGACACGCCCGCCGTCGCCGTCATCGGAATCGGCTAGCAGTTGCCGCTCGCTGTCGAATATGTACACCGAGTAGTATGCGGCGATCAGCTCGTTGTTGCCGTCCCCGTCGAGGTCGGCGATCACGGGTGCAGCGTACCAGCTGGTTTGGCCTCGAAGGTTGGCGACGAATACGGGCTCTTGCACCTCGCCCCGAGACTCTCCGGCCGCACAGATAGTGTTGCGCTCCCCTCCCGTGCTGCTGCCTCCGTCGCGCGAGCCGTCGTTGGCGCCACTGCTGCATGCCGTCGTCCCAATCAACGAAACAAGGAGCGCGACCTTCCGCGTGCGTGCCCAGGTCTTCATCAATCCCCCGATTGCTACGAGCTCGAGAAAGCTCGCTCTTCATCGTAGCGGTTGAGAGAGGTATCCCCAAAGCCACGGCCCATGGTGAGTCGAACCTGGTCAGGTGTCGGGCTTGCCTTGGAAAAGACGCACGAAATGTTGGATCCGCAGCATGTGCCGCCGTCGTGCGGATGATCGGGGCCGATTTTTTGTGCCGCGGGGATGGGTTGTTACCCTGGGGCGGCGATGAGACGGATTCTCGTCAGCCTTGCTGTAGCGTGGGCGCTGAGCTTGGGCGGTTTCGGTTGCAGCGGAAACGGAGGCGGCAGTGTTGCTGCTTGTCCAGATGACTTGATGCCGTGTGGCAACGGCTGCCGCCCGCGCGACACGGTTTGCTGCGAAAACCAGAGCACGGCTAGCAGCAGCTATTGCACGAACATCGCCGGAGGCGGTTGCTATCCGAATGACCGCGACTGCCAGGCTGGTTTTCCACTAGGCGCCGTCGCTCGGTTTTGCTGCGCCCAGACAGGGACGATCGGCAGCAATGATTGTCCGGCGGGGCAACATCACTGCGGGCTTCTATGTCAGTCGGTCGACGAGCCCTGCTGCGAGGGAGGCGCGTGCCGCTATGCTTCGAGCGGGCCGCCCTGTCCGGTAGGCAAAGTCGTCTGTGCGTACGACGTACCTGCGGATATCTGTTGGACATGCGATTCGGGTTTCTGCTGCGAGGGTCCGGTCGTCACGGGTGGCTGTCTTGCGGGTGGCGGCGTGTGCCGGGGCAGCACAGTGGGACCGGGAAGTTGCCAAGGAGGCTGGCTTGGCTCGACGCAGACCTGCACGCCGCTCGGAGCCGGGGGAGAGCCCTCGGTCTGCATTCAAAAGGACGATTTCGAAGCAGCTACTGGGCTTCCCTTTCCGGACGCATGCGCCCCGGAGGGCACGACAGGGTGTCTCAGTCCGACGAATCAACTCGTCAAACCGTGCTGCGCCGGCTTGAAGTGCGCCTCGACCGAAGCCTGTGGCCAACGAAACACCGGCGCGTTCATCGGCGAGTGTGTTCCGTAGATGCGCGCGCGCAACCGTTGCGTCGCCAGCTGCTGAGACGCAGAATATGCAGTCTTGATTTTCCAAAGAACCCCCTAATTCAGGCGAGAACGGCTGGCACGCTCGATGCAGCGTCGCGCTTCGGAGTTGTCAGCGGCGATGCTCCAAACGGGTATCGCCGCTTCGGCTAGGAGGTTGTGATGCGCTCTCTATTGGTATTGACATGCACGTGCGCGCTGGGCGTGGTTCCGCTGGTCGGGTGTAGTGACACCACAGGTGACGGGGGCACCGGTGGTACGGGAGGTGCGGCCGGCACCGGAGGCACAGCTGGCATCGGCGGAGCTGGCGGCATCGGTGGCGTGGGCGGAGCCGGGGGCGTGGGCGGAGCTGGCGGCGTCGGCGGCGTGGGCGGAAGTGTGGTCGACTGCACGCCGACCTCGGGACAGCCGGTCTATGTTGATCCCACCCTTGGCATCGACGACGCCGAGCATGGTGGGGCTGCTGGGGAGTGCGCCGTGGCGACCATCGACTACGCGCTGACGGTGGCGGATGCGGACATCGTGCTCGCGCCGCCCGGCTACTCGGTGCAGACCACGATCAAGCTGACGGGAGCGCAACGCTTGGTGTGCGATCCCCTTCAGCCCACCACGCTCTCCGGACAGCCGTCGTTGGGTACCTATTCCGTCACTGTCCGATTGGAAGGTGTCGGCTCGGGGATCCAGGACTGCGTCATCCAGGGCACCAATGCGGTCGGCTACTGCTTCGAGGTCTCGTCGACTGCCGGAGACAACGAGATCACGGGAAACACGTTGTCCGATTGTGGCGGAGCGGCGATTCGCTTCTTGGCTAACGGCGCGATCATCACGGACAACCTGATCAACAGTGCTTCATCTGCGCATCTGTTCTTCCAGAGCTCGGCTGCCCGGGCGACCGCCACTGGAAACACGTTCGTTGGAACGCCGGTCGACAACGTCGCATGCGGGGCAAACTCCTTGATCTCGGGAACAGGCAATGTCGGTTCCCAGGGTTGCGATCCCGATTGCAACTGCCCGCCCGGGTTCTTCAACTAGCGTTCCCGCGCCCAGAACGGTTCAGCGCGCGTAGAGTTGGCCTGCTGCGACTCGCCGTCGTTTCACTATTTGGATGTGCTCGACGACGTCGGGGCGCTTCATCAGAAGGTTGCTGAACCTAGCGGCGGGCATGCGCAATACCAGCACCTCGCTCACGGCCTCGACGGTGATCGGGGACGGTTGACGCGTCAGCAACGACTCTTGGCCGATCGCCTGTCCAAGCTCCATGTTGCCGAGGTATGTCCCGTCGTACTTTCTGACGGCGATGCGACCGTGAAGCGGCAGGTACATACCGTCCGTGCGCTTGCCGGCTTCCACGATCTTCGTGCCGGCAAGAGCACGGCGTACTTCGAACGAACAGGCGACCTGCCTTCGGGTCCCCTCGTCGAACGCCGTGAAGATCGGATTCGTGCGGAGTAGGGTGGCGATGAGACGGCGGCATAGGATTTCGAGAAGCACGTCGTCGAAGGGAGGATGTTGCTCGACCAGCCGGTCGAGAAGGACCTTGCTGATGCGCAGCGCGCGGATTCGACTGCAGGCGACGATGTCCTCGCCGTAGCTCACGTTGGAGAGCAGGCACGAAACGCCGGCCACATCTCCTTCGCCAAGAAGTAGGGTCTGAACATCGCTCCCTCGCCACCCGACGGCATTGCCCTCGACCAGCACGTACAGCGCCTCCGCGTTGGTGTCCGCGGTGACCAGGTGCTGCCCGTCTTCCACGTCGATCAGCGTCGACTCCCTGATCAGCGCTTCCAGGATGTGCCGCGGCACCTCGGCGAACAGTGGCATCGAGGGAAGCTGTGCGAGCGTTGCGGCGCTTGGGCGCTGGCTCACCAGGGACTCTTGCAGCGGCGGCCCATGGAGGAGCTCGACCCCCGTCAAGTCGAGCGTGATGTCCTCCGTCCGTTCGGGCTTCGTAAAGCGAGTTTCGCCAGGAGGCGCACCCTTGTCGGCTACCAAAGGGAGCGCGTCCGTAATCAGGCTGTGCGTCTCTGTTGTCGGCCCTTCCGAGTCCGGTGTGGGCGGTTCGTCCGCGGTCACGATGACGCTCCGGTTTTGACGGTGGAGCCTGCGTGCCGCCTCCGGATCCACCCGCTCGAGTACCTCGCCCTTGCTTGGATCGATCGCCAGGATCACTTTTGCCATCGCGGCGGCGCGAGCGACGAAACCCTTGGCTGCGTAGAGGTCGACCGCACGTTCGTAGGCGAGCACCGCCTCGGCCTTGCGTCCGACCCGCTGCAAGAGGTCGCCTCTGCGGTGCGGCCACCGGGGCTCGTCCACTTTTTGTTTCTCGATCAGCTCATAGAGATCGATCGCTTCATTGAGCCGGTCGGCTTTGAGTGCCTTGCCGATCTCCGTACGAAGGTTGGTCGTCTTGCTAGGGCGTTTGAACATCCTTCCCCCCTGGAAGAAGATATACAGCTCACCCTAACGGCTTATCCCACCTACACCCAAATCGCGTTGTAGATCGGCGCCCGGAATACGTAGACTCATGGCGTGCGTATGTGAAACACCTCACGATTTCGGCCTGATAGGCTACTCTATGGCGGCCGAGGAGGGTTCGATGGTTCCGGACGAGAGTGAGGCGTATGCGATCGCGACTTGGGCTCGCTTCAACGCGACGGTTTGCGATGATCTGCTTCGTGCGCTGTCGGCGGCATTTGCGTTGGTGGCCGCAGCGGACGGCGAGCTCGCGAGCTCCGAGGTCGACGAGTTCGTCGAGTTGCTGCGGAGCAAGGCGGATGTCTTTTCCGGCATGGACTTCAGCGCGCTCGAGATCGCTTTTCGGGATCTGAGCGAGTCCTTGATCGCTGACCCGGAACAGGGCCGCCTGCGTGCGCGCGACTGCATCGCCCGCGTGAAGGGAGAACCTTCCAAATGCGAGATGGTTCGCAGCGGGGCCGCTATTGCCCTCGCCGCCGACGGCCATGTGCGTGCGCCGGAGGAAGCCGCCATGCGAGAGATCTGCGCCGCACTCGGCCTCGACTAACTATGGACGCGACCAAGAAGCGCTCGTAGGGGCCGACTCGGTCAGCGTCCCACGTAGGATGGTGACGCAGGTTCCCCGAAGTTTGACGCGGTTGCCTGCGACCTCTACGGCGAGCTCGCCGCCGCGCGCTGAGAGCTGGCGGGCGGTTAGTTGCGGCTTGTCGAGCCGGCCTGCCCACAAGGGAGCGAGGCAGCAATGCGCCGAGCCCGTGACGGGGTCTTCGTCGATGCCGAACCGTGGTGCGAAGAAGCGCGAGACGAAGTCGACATCGTCCTGTGCCGCAGGTGCCGTGATGATCACGCCGCGGGTTTCCACCGCACGCAGGGCCTGGAAGTCTGGGGTGCAAGCTCTCACGGCTGCCTCGTCGGCGAGCACAACCACGTAGTCGTCGAGGTCGCGACCGACCCAAGTTGGCGCCACACCGAGCGCGTCGAGCAACCCAACCGGGGCTTCCACCTCCGAGGGAGGGCGCGCCGGGAAGTCCAGCTCGATCAGGCGACCGAGTGGGGCGGCGGTGAGCTCCCCACTCAGTGTCGAGAAGCGCGCGATCTTGCGACGTTCCAAGCGCCCTTCTTCCCAGAGAACGTGTGCGGTTGCGAGCGTGGCGTGACCGCAGAGCCGAACCTCGCCGTCGGGCGTGAACCAGCGTAGCTCGAAGCTATCGTTTCGAAGCGGAATACAGAACGCGGTTTCGGACTGCCTCAGCTCGCGTGCGACCATTTGCATCCACGCGTCGGTGGTTGGATGGTCGAGCACGCACACGGCCGCGGGGTTGCCAGCGAAGGCGACGTGCGTGAATGCGTCGACCACGGTGATCCGCTGTCCCATCAGTGACGGCTAGCACTTTTGGAGGTTTGTAGCGACCGCTTGCGTGTCCCGCCGTCTCAATCGACAATGCGGCGGGCGATATGTCTATGAAGATTCAAGAGTTGCGTGGCGGAACGAGGATGCCTGCGTTGGGCCTCGGGACTTGGAAATCAGAACCAGAAGCGGTCTACAAAGCCGTGCGCTCGGCGATCGAAGTCGGCTACCGGCACATCGATTGCGCGGCGATCTATGAGAACGAAGACGAGGTTGGGCACGCGCTCAGCGATGCGTTCCAAGCGGGCGACGTCAAAAGGGACGAGGTGTGGGTCACCAGCAAGCTGTGGAACGATGCTCATGCTCCCGAGCACGTCCGCCCCGCGCTCGAGACGAGCTTGCAGAAGCTCCGACTCGACTATCTCGACCTCTATCTCATTCATTGGCCGATCGCCCTGCGGCATGGGACCGGGTTTCCGCGCGATCCAGAAGATTTCCTTCCCCTGTCCGACGTTCCTCTGAAGTCGACTTGGGAGGCCATGCTGAAGCTATCGGAGCAAGGTGTCGCACGGCAGGTCGGCGTGTCGAACTTCAACAAACGCATGATCGAGGAAGTCCGCGACGCCACGGATCAAACGCCCGCGGTCAATCAGATCGAGCTTCACCCCTACCTTCAGCAGGATGCGCTCGTCGCTGCGTGTGAGGAGCTAGGGGTCGCCGTCACGGCGTATTCGCCTCTGGGCTCTCCAGATTCAGCGGCCATGCTGGGCCGCGACGACGACATCTTGCTCACGCAGCACCCCACCATCGGCGAGATCGCCGAGGCCCACGGCGCCACACCGGGCCAGGTCCTGATCGCCTGGGCCCTCGCTCGAGGGACGAGCGTGATCCCCAAGTCGGTCAACCCGGGACGAATCGCAGAGAACTGGGCCGCGCGCGACCTGACTTTGACGTTGGCAGACATGACCGCCATCGCTTCACTCGACGGGCATCAGCGAATGGTCAATGGCGGATTCTGGTTCATCGGCGAGACGTACTCGCCGCAAACTCTTTGGGACGAGTAAGCCCTTCATCGGCGCCGCTAATACAACAGCTCTACCCAACGGCCACCGGCTGCGAGCTCGGCCCTGCGCCGGGCCCACTTCTGCTCCGAGCCGGCGATCTCGGTGAAAGCCTTGTCCAGCTCGCCGCGCATCTTCTCGAGGCCGGCCACGTAAACGTAGGTGTTGGGCTGTTCGAGAAGCCCCCACAGCTCCTCGCCGCGCTGGCCGAGAGCGCCGTCCCAGTCGATGGGGGCAGCCCAAGACGGCCGGGGGCTGAGCGCCTTGAACGCCTGGAACGTGTCCTTGTCATAGTACTGGGAGAAATCGTCCCTCTCGTCGTTCATGTAGAGAAGCTCGAGTCCGCTTTGGGCGCCGTAGAAGAGCGTGATTGTGCCCTGCCACGCCGGGACGTTCTCGTAGATGTGCTTCACGAACGCCCGGAACGGTGCGATGCCGGTGCCG
>CAZHPJ010000051.1:0-10644 GCA_964534585.1 uncultured Sandaracinaceae bacterium
GCACTTGTGCCTCGGGTGCATTGCGGGCCTCCCCGACGACCTCGACGGCCTCACACTGTCCGAGCATGAAGCGAAGCTCGTCGCGGGCCAGGGGCTCATCATCGACCACGATTGCGCGAATGTTCATTCCTGCTCTCCTGTGAGGTCGGTCTGCTTTGGAAGCTCCACGGTCACCAAGGTACCGCGTTCGAGCGGAGAAAGCCGGAGGTTGGCTTGCCCGTTGTATTGTTGGTCGAGCCGCTTCCGCAGGGTTTGAAGGGCCAGGCCCGAGCCCTTGGTAGGTTGCCCGTGATGGGGTCCGTCGGCTTCGTCCTCGACTTCGATTCGCAGCCGCTCGCCGAGATCCGACGCTCGAATCGTGATCTTCCCCAGACCTTGCTTCGGGGTGATGCCGTGTTGGACCGCGTTCTCGACGATCGGCTGGAGGAGCAATGCAGGCACTCGGGCGTCGCGTACGCTGTCGTCGACCGAGGTTAGAACCACGAGCCGTTGGTCCCCAAGACGCGCCCTCTCGATCGCGAGATACGCGCAGGCGTGCTCGACTTCGTTCATGACCGATGCGTCGTGCGGGTGATGCAAGAGATAGCGGTAGAGGTCGGCGAGGTCCGAGACGAGCGCCCGCGCTTGCTCGGGATCGCGCCGAATGGTCGCGCGTAGCGTGTTGAGCGCGTTGAACAAGAAGTGGGGCTCGAGACGGCTGCGCAATGCCGTCAGTGAAAGGGCGTTGGCTGCTGCCTGGGCTTCGACCAGTGCGACGGCTTGCTCTTGGCGGGAGATCACGACCAGCGCCACGTTCACGAAGAGCGCGACGCCCAGCGCAACGCCAGCGAGCTGGGCGGCCAGCGAAGGCAGCGCTTCAACGGGATCCAAACCCGAGAAAGCCATGCCGGCACCCGTGACAGTCAGGCCGGCCAGCTGGACCAGGGCTGCCGCGCCAAGCACGCGCCAACCGACGAACATTTGTTCTCGTCGCACAGACATCCGGCCCGCAAGCCATCCATCGAGGACCGATGCGATGAGGGCCCATGGAAACTCTTCTGGGACGACCCTCATCACATAGAACCCGCCCCCGAGGAGCCCGGTCAAGGCGCCGGCGCGAGGACCACCCAAAATGCCCGCGATGATGATGCCTATGGCGCCAAGGTTGAGATGGTGGCCTAGCCAATCGGAGCCCATCGTCGATCCCCACAATGACAGCAAGAGCCCGAAGATGACCGCGACCCCGATATCTCGTGGCCGGCCTACGCCCAGCAGACGGTTGCGCAGCGGCGGCACGAGCACGCCGAGAAGGCCGGCGGTCGCGATGAGGCTGAGCTTCTCGAAGAGCTCCGGTATTAGCAGCCGGATGTCCACGGCCGGAGCCTAGCAGCGTTTGCGGCACGGGGCGTGGTCACGGTTCCCGGGCTGAGCTATCGTCGCTGCGATGAGTCGTCGACTTCTGTGGCTGTCGTTTTGCCTCGCGTTGTTTGCTTGTGGCCGCGACGTGCGCCCGAAGCAGCTCGACGAACCGTGCACGCGGACCCCGCAATGCGCTATCGGCTTGGTCTGTCTTTCCGGCGTGTGCCTGCCCGCGCCTGATCCCGACTCGGACGCGGGAGTGGACGGCGGAGCCGATGCAGGCCCGTGAGGGCTAGGGTGCCCCGGGGTCGTCCAAGAGCCTGCCCCTTTGGTTGATGTACTCGAAGCCTCGTTTGATCACGAACACCGTCCCATTGTCCGCGCGGATGGTCACATCCACCGCTCCCGGGGTCGTTTGCCGCGGCGTGACCGCCAGCAGCGCCTTGTCGCTTTGAATCGATACCTGCGCGGAGCGAAGCTGGCCAAAGTACACGGCGTAGCCGATGTCCAAGCGCAGGCTCTGGCCGACGACCCGGACGGTCTTGCCACCTTGCAGGCCCCCGAAGTCTGGGTCGAGCTCGTGGAAGGCCATCTCGGCCCGCGGCTTCTCACAGGCTGTCAGCACGAATACTGCGCCGATGATCACGCCTAGGATGCCCCCGAGCTTTTTCATCCTACCATTGCCAAGTTATCACGTCGGCGATTGGAAGGCATGCTTGACATCGCACTGTGCCCATTCGCACACTCTCGCTGACAAAAGGTTGCAGTGACCAAGCAAAACCTCCTCGTCGTCGATGCCGATCCCCGCAGCCTCCGCGTGCTCGAAGTGAGCCTCCGGAACGCGGGCTACAATGTGGCCGGGTGTCCCAGCGTGGGGAAGGCGTTGGAGATCCTGCACGCCAACAAGCCAGACCTGATCCTCTCCGACACGACCTTCAGTGATTTGAGCGGTTTCGAGTTCGTCGAGCAGCTGCGGCAGAATTCGGAATGGTCACACATTCCGTTCATGTTTCTGTCGAGCGACGAGTCGATCGAGAGCAAGATCCGTGGGCTGGAGCTCGGCGTCGAAGACTACCTTACCAAGCCCATCTATATCCGGGAGGTCATCGCGCGGGTTGGCATCGAGCTGGCGCGGCAGACGCGTGCGGGGCTCGCGCACAAGAGCAGTGACGCCAGGACGCGGTTCAGCGGCTCGCTTTCCGAGATGAGTGTCGTCGACCTTTTGCAGACGATCGACGTGAGCCGGAAGTCGGGGGTGCTCACGCTCGTCTCTGCCGATGGGCAGACGGGCATGATCTCCTTTGATTCCGGCGCGGTGATCAATGCCACGGTCGAGGAGCTCGTCGGCGAGGATGCCGTCTATCGGCACTTACTCTGGCGAGAGGGGACCTTCGACCTCGAGTTCAGGCGTGTGAGCCTGAGCGAGCGCACCGTCCACCGGACGACGCAAGCGCTCCTCATGGAAGGGATGCGTAGGCTCGACGAGTGGAGCCGTTTGTCTGAGTTGCTTCCATCGTTCGATGCGGTGCTCGAAGTCGATGCGGAGATGTTTCGCGAGCGGCTTCGGGAAATGCCGGACGAGCAGAACGAGATGGTCCGGCTGATCGACGGCGTGAGGAACGTCAGCGAGATTCTTCGCGCGCACGGGGGAGACCACGTCGAGGCCCTCCGCAAGGTCGTGGACCTCTACTTCGAGGGGATGGTTCGTGAGGTTGGCCGAACCGAGGACAGCATTCCGATTCTGACCGAGGTGTCGGTCCGCACTTCGACCAGGCCCCCGCGCGAAGGCGTCCACACCATCCCCGGTCCAGGTGGGTTGCCGGCCGCAGACGTTGCGGTGCCCGGCGCGCCGGCGCTTCCGGAGCTAGCGTCGGTGCTCCGTTCCGATCACTTGTCGACGCCCGTGTCGCTCCCTTCGCCGGCAACGTCGGACGATCTCGTCCTGGAGGACGCGATCACTACGCCCTCTGGCTCGCCGGCCGCCATCGCGCGACCGAGCGACTCGCTGCCCGCGGCGGAGGCGGGCTGGCGGCCCGCGTCCCCGCCAGTCCGTCCCCGCCGGAATACGCCGGCTGGTTTTCAGGCGGTGGGACCCGAGAGCTCTATGTATGCGGGTGGGACGATCCTGCATTGGGCGGGTCGCGTGCCCGAGATCGACGAGATCGAAGAGATCTCGACCCGTGAGACGGTCGAGCTCGGGCAGTGGGACAGCACGCTCGACGAGCTACGCGACGATCCCGAGGTCGAGGACGCGATCGTCGCCATCGATTCTGACCCACCTCCGGGCCCGTTCGTGCGCTCGACGCCTCCGCGCGACCGCGCGATCGATGCGGCGGTGGAGCGAGGCGAGGAGCCACACCGCGATGCCTTGCCCGGCTACCATGAGCCTCCCGAAGTCGATCCACCGCCGCTCAAATACGCACAGGTGTTCGACGACGACGTAGGCAAGGCGAGCCTCCGCGCGCCGCGCGCGGTCGAGCCGGGCTCCATCGCTGCCGGGCATCCCGCGAAGCCAACGAGGTTGCCATGGGCGCTTTTGGTGTTGGCGATCGGCTGTGGCGTTGCGGCAATCGCGTACTTGATGTCGCCCATATCAGCGCCAGTGTCAGTGTCAGTGTCAGCGCCAGCGTCAGCGCCAGTGTCAGCGCCAACGCCAGATTCAGCTGGCGGGGCGGAGCCTGGCCCGGCCCCCGATCCCAACGCGATCTTCCCAGCGACTGGAGTGGCCGATAACTACGAGGCGCAGCTTGCTCTGGCTCGTCGATTGAAGCGAGGTGCGCGTGCTTCGGCCGCCTACCGGCGTGCAATCGAGCTCAATCCGGCGGGCAGCCCTGCATTGGCCGAGCTTGCTCGTTTGATGTTGGCGCGGAACCACACGCGGGAAGCGGCCGAGCTCGCAGAGCGCGCGACGGCGGTCGACCCGACGAACGCGCTCGCCTGGGTCACGCTCGGTGCTGCTCGGCAGGCACGCGGCGATCGGCAAGGCGCGCACCAGGCCTATCAGAACTGCGCGAAGCTCGGCAAAGGCCAATACGTGTCGGAATGCCGCGCGATGCTGCGCTGACGGCACGGTTCCCGCACAAGTTTCGAGGCGGACCACCGGCCCTGCTAAGCTCGCCGCATGAGCGGGCCCTTCATTCATGAAACGGCGGTCGTCGACGATGGGGCGCGAGTCGGCGCTGGAACGCGCATCTGGCACTTCACCCACGTGTCCAGCGGATCGACGATAGGCGAGGCCTGCGTCCTCGGGCAAAACGTCTTCGTTGGACCGGGTGTGGAGATCGGCGACGGCGTGAAGATCCAAAATAACGTGTCTGTGTATGCGGGTGTGACGATTGCGGACGACGTTTTCCTCGGGCCGAGCTGCGTATTTACCAACGTGCTGACGCCACGCGCGCACGTCGAGCGTAAGGAAGACTTCACGCCAACGCCGGTGGGGCGGGGTGTCACCGTTGGGGCCAACGCGACGATCGTGTGCGGACACTCGCTCGGCGAGTATGCGTTGATCGGAGCCGGGAGCGTGGTCACCAAAGACGTACCGGCCCACGCGGTCGTGGTGGGCAACCCCGCGCGCCGAACCGCCTGGGCGTGCCGGTGCGGCGCAGTGTTGCCCGGCGACGGTGTCTGCGCCCGATGCGGTGATGAGTACGAACTGACGGCACAGAGCTGCCGATGGGTGAAAATCCGTGAGTGAAGACGCGATCCCAATGCTAGACCTCGTGGCCCAGCACGAGCCGTTGATCGATCGGCTGACCGAGAAGGCCGCCGACGTCATTCGGTCGGGACGCTACATCCTCGGCCCGGAGGTTGCGGCGTTCGAGCGAGAGGTGGCCGACTACATCGGGGTGCAGCACGCGATCGGCGTTTCGAGCGGGACCGATGCGCTGATGCTCGCATTGATGGCGCTTGGCATCGGCCAAGGCGACGAGGTCATCACGACACCGTTCACCTTCTTCGCGACAGCGGGATGCATCGCGCGCGCGGGCGCGGTTCCGGTCTTCGTCGACATTCGAACCGACACGTTCAACCTCGATGTCGAGCAGGTTGCTACTGCAGTCACGGATCGCACCCGCGCGATTCTTCCCGTTCATCTGTTCGGTCAGGCGTGTGACATGGAGGGATTGATGGGGATCGCAGCGAAGAACGACCTGCCGATCATCGAGGACGCCGCACAGGCCATCGGGACCAAGAGCCCGCTAGGCCCCGTAGGCAGTCTGGGCGCGTACGGTTGTTTCTCCTTTTTCCCGTCGAAGAACCTCGGCGGCTTCGGGGATGGCGGGCTCGTGACCACCGAGGACTCTGCGCTTGCGAACAAGGCTCGAGTCATGCGCGCGCACGGAAGCAATCCCAAGTACTACCATTCGGTGATCGGTGGGAATTTTCGCATCGACGCGTTGCAGGCCGCGCTCTTGCGCGTGAAACTTCCCGACCTCGAGGCGTGGACGGCGCGCCGTCGAGAGAACGCGTCGCGCTACGACGCGGCGTTTTCCGCTTCTGGGTTGGAGGAGAGCCTGCTACGACCCCCGCCACGACGCTTCGAGGGGCACATCTACAATCAATATGTCATCCGCTCCTCGCGCCGAGATGAGCTGCAAGCGCATCTCCAAGCCGAGAAGATCGCGACAGAGGTCTACTACCCAGTGCCGCTTCATCGCCAGGAATGCTTCGCGCATCTCGGCTACAGAGAGGGCTCGCTTCCGGTGGCGGAGGAGGCCAGTCGTGAAGTTCTGGCGCTTCCTATTTTCGCGGGCCTCGGGCAAGCGCGACAGAAGCGCATCGTCGACACTGTAATTGGCTTCCTGCGCCAATAGAAGTGGCCATCGCCGCACCTGCGCTCTAAAGTGCGCCCAGCTCATGACAGGCCGTTACCATGCCCCGTTTGCCGAGCGCGGATCGCATACCGTCGACGCGGACATCGCCAATCGCCTCCTGAGAATCGCACTCGCCAAAGGCGGTGACTACGCCGACTTGTTTTTCGAATACTCGGTCAGTGGCAGCTACTTTTACGACGAGCAGATTCTGAAATCCGCGAGGCGATCCGTGTCGATGGGACTGGGGGTCCGCGTCATGAAGGGTGACGCGACCGGGTACGCCTACTGCGAAGATTTTTCGTTCGAGGCGATGAGGCAAGCGGCCGAGACCTCGGCGCAAATCGCAGCAGGGGGCCAGCCAGTCGCTCCTGTCGAGGTATCGATGCGCGGCACGCCCAGCCGCTACCCGGTTTCGGTGGAGTCGCTCGATGTGGACGGTGAGGCAAAAAAGGCGATTCTCGAGCGGGCCGACCGCGCAGCGCGGGCCTCCGATCGGCGAGTGGTCCGAGTCGATGCCTCGTTTGCAGAAAGTGTGCGCGAAATTCTGATTGCCAACAGCCTCGGGCAGATGGCGCACGACCGTCAGCCGTTGATCCGGTTCGGCATCCATGTGATCGCAGAAGACCGGGGAAACCGTCAGTCGGGTTCCTCCGGTGGTGGTGGCCGGATGGGGCTCGACTACTTCGACAATCAGACGCCCGAATGTCATGCCGAGCAAGCAGTCCAGCAAGCGTTGGTGATGCTCGACGCCCGGGAAGCACCGGCTGGCGAAATGGACGTGGTCTTGGCGCCTGGCGACAGTGGTATCCTGTTGCACGAAGCGGTCGGTCACGGTCTCGAGGCGGACTTCAATCGCAAGAAGACCAGCAACTACTCGGACCGTGTCGGTGAGGAGGTCGCAAGCGCGCTGTGCACCGTCGTCGATGACGCGTCGTTGGAAGGTTCGCGCGGCTCTATCAACGTCGACGATGAGGGACAGCTACCGACTCGCTCGGTGCTCATCGAGGCTGGGGTCTTGAAGGGTTACATGCAGGACCGACACAGCGCGGATTTTTTCGGGACGAGCCCAGACGGGCACGGCCGCAGGCAGAGCTTCCGCTCGCATCCGATGCCGAGGATGACCAACACGATGCTCCTTGGCGGACGAGATGCGCCCGACGACATCATTCGCAGCGTGAGCCGCGGCGTCTACGCCAAGAAGTTCGGCGGCGGGCAGGTCGACATTTCCAATGGAGATTTCGTATTCTCATTGACCGAGGGCTACCTGATCGAAGACGGCAAGGTCACCGCGCCGCTCAAGGGGGTGAACCTCATTGGCAACGGGCCGGACGCGATGCGCAACGTGGTAATGCTGGGCCACGACTTCCAGGTGTCGGACGGGATTTGGACCTGCGGCAAGGAGGGGCAATCCGTTCCGGTCGGCGTCGGCTGCCCGACCATCAAGATCGCCTCGATGACCGTCGGCGGGACGCAGGTGGCGGGCGGATGAGCAAGGCCGAGGAAGAGTCCAAAGCATTGCTAGACCTCGGCCGCTCGGTGGTAGAGCGGGCTATCGAGGCCGGCGCCGATGTCGCGGAGGCTGGCGTGCACAGCGGGTCTCACCTGTCCGTCAAGGTCCGCTTGAGCGAGCCCGAGTTGGTCGAGGAAGCTGGTTCGCGGGCGCTTGGGTTGAGGGTGATGGTCGGCCAGCGTGTGGCGTCGACCTACACGAGCGACTTGAGCGAGGCGGGGCAGCGGACGCTGATTGATGACGCGCTCGAGCTCGCACGGCTCAGCGAATCGGACGAGTTTGCAGGGCCGCCTGACGCGTCGGAGCTCTCGTCCCAGTCGCAGTGGGAAGACTTGGACACGTTCGACGAGGGCGTCAGTGGGATTTCGGCCGACGAAGCGCTCGACCGTGCGCTGCGCGGCGAGCGGGCGGCGTTTGATTTCGACCCGCGCATCACGAATAGCGAGGGCGCCTCGTTCACCCGTGCCAGAGGCGTGAGTGCGCTGGTGACGAGCGGCGGGTTTACAGGTAGCGACTACGGAACCTACGCTTCGATCGTCGTCAATCCGATCGCCGACGACGAAGGTGGCAAGAAACGAAGCGGCTACCACTGGTCGGCCTCCCGGCACTATGCCGACGTCGAAGACAGTCAAGCGGTGGGCGAGGAAGCGGCTCGCCGGACAATCGCCCAGCTCGGGGCGAAGAAGCTGCCGACCCAAGAGTTGCCAGTCATCTTCGACAAGGACGCCGCGCGTTCGATCCTCGGCATTTTTGCCAGCTGTGTCCTTGGCGGCGCCATCTGGCGGAAGAGCTCCTACTTGATCGACCGGGTCGGCACCCGAGTTGCAAGCAACCTGGTCGACATCGTAGACGATCCGCTCCTACCGAGAGCTCCGGGCTCCCGGGCCTTCGACGGCGAGGGCTTGCTATCGCGTCGGAACGTCGTCGTCGAGGGCGGGGTGCTCCAAACGTACTTGATGGACACCTACAGCGCGCGAAAGCTCGGCCTGAAGAGCACTGGCAGCGCTTCTCGTTCACCCGCCGGCGGAATCTCACCTTCTAGCAGCAACCTGATCTTGAAAGCTAGCTCCCGATCGCGTGACGAGCTCATCGCCGACACCCAACATGGCCTCTACGTCACCAGCATGATGGGTTTCGGGTTCAACGTCGTTACCGGCGACTTCAGCCGAGGTGCCTCGGGCTTTCTGATCCAAGACGGCGAGCTGTCCCACCCGGTTTCGGAGGTCACGATATCGCTCAACTTAGATCAATTGCTGCAGCGCATAGACGCTGTCGCGGATGACTTGGATCAGCGAACTGCGATCGCATCGCCGACGTTTCGCGTCTCGTCGATGACGCTGGCTGGGAGCTAGCGGTCCTACCCGAGATCGCGGATCAGTTTTGCTGGGCGCGGGCGACCATCACGTCCACGTAGCTCTCCAAGTCTGGGCACGAGATACCCGCGCCGGCCAGTAGCTCGCGTGCGTTGCGGTCGTCGTAGATCACGTCGGTCTTCAAATGGTCGAGGAACGCGCGGGTCGTGTTCCGGAAGCGCTGTAGGCCTGGAGCTCGCATCAGCGCTGTGGCGAGATTGAGTGGGTCGTGCTCTCGCGGGGCGGGGCGGCCGGTTGCCTCGGCAAAGAGGTGGAGAGCGTGCTGCACGGTGACGGGCTTCGGGTCGACGACGTGGAAGGTGCGACCGATCGAGCGATCGTCCCCTGAGATGTGGAGGCCGGCCTTCACCGCATAGTCGACTGGCACCGTGCTGATTCTGACGCCGGTTCGGCTCGGCGTAGGGATTCGGTAGTCGGCCGGGGCGCTCAGCAGGAAGCGGATCAGCAGGTACATCCCGTTCAGGTCTTCCGCTTCGCCCGTGACCGAATCACCCACCATGAGCGCAGGCCGAAGCACGACGATCGGCAGCTCATCGGCCGACTCGCCGAGCATGCGCTCGACTCGATAGAGAGATTCTTCGATGGGATTGCGAAACCCCATCTCATCGTCGAGATCGGTTTCCTTGACGAAGCCCTCGCGGTTGCCTGACACGGTGGCGCTCGACCAGCAGATGAGGCGCGTCAAACGCGGTGCTGCCTCTGCGAGCTCCAAAATCTCAGCTGCCGCGCGAACGTTGCCGG
Source organism: uncultured Sandaracinaceae bacterium (assembly GCA_964534585.1). Lineage (GTDB taxonomy): Bacteria > Myxococcota_A > Polyangia > Polyangiales > Houyiibacteriaceae > SG8-38. The sequence goes on from CAZHPJ010000051.1 coordinate 9,774, forward strand.
CGGCCTCTTCTTTGGTGCCAGCCGGATCGGTAATCGACGCGCAGTGGTGGATGACCTCCACACGCTCGGCGAGCATGGCGAACTCTTCGCCGCTCAGCCCGAGGTCCATCGATCGCGGATCTCCGACCCAAAGCGACACGCGCTCGCGTGCCGATGCAGGAAGCGCGTCCAGTAACTCGAGCGCGCGTTCCTGGCGGCTCTCGGTCACCAATATACACACCGATCGCTCGTCATCGGCCGCGAGCTCTCGAACCAAGTGCACTGCCGGCTGTCGTCCGGGGAAGCCGGTCACCAACACCGATCGTACTTGCGTGCCCACTACTTCGACTCCTCCGGTGCGAACTGCGCAACCAGCTTTTCGTGAATTTCGGCAACTTGCCGCCGCGTGGCGTTCAGGTCGCCATTGTTGGTCACGATGTGATCGGCGACGGCGATCTTCCGGGCGAGAGGCAGTTGCGAAGCGATCCGGGAGTTGGCCTCCGTGACTGTAAAGCCGTCACGCGCGATCAACCGAAGCCGCTGCAAGGATTCCTCTGCGCTCACGACGATCAGAGCCGAAAACGCCTTGTAAGAGTTGGTTTCGACCAGCAGCGCCGCCTCGTAGAGCAAGTACGGTGCAGGGTCATCTTGATGCGCCATCATGTGCTTGGCCCCCGCGGCCCCGATGAGCGGATGCATGATCGCATTGAGCGTTTCGCGCGCGCCTTCGTCACCGAACACCAGGTCAGCGACTTTCTTTCGATCGAGGTGTCCGGTTTCGTCGAGCACGCCTCTCCCAAACTGGTCGACGACCTGCTGCAGGCCTGGCGTGCCAGGCTCCACCACCTCGCGCGCCAGCTCATCAGCGTCGATCACCGGGATGCCGAGGTCG